>CAZFNE010000022.1:0-19935 GCA_964520335.1 uncultured Methanosarcinales archaeon
ATTGAAAATATATACATAAAAATTTCAAGGTGTGTGAAAATAAAATGGAGCCAAAGAATTATGAAAAGAGTATAGATCCTTCCAGCCAGAATGTACTTAGAAAAGCCGAGCAGGAAGGGCTGGAGACTGCTTGGGACAGGTATGAAAAGCAGTTACCCCAGTGCAGTTTTGGACAGCTTGGGATTTGCTGCCGGAATTGCAATATGGGGCCATGCAGGATCGATCCTTTCGGGGAAGGAGCAGATAAAGGAGTCTGCGGGGCTACCGCCGATATTATAGTTGCAAGGAATCTCTTACGCACAATCGCAGCAGGCGCAGCAGCCCACTCTGACCATGCAAGAGATGCAGTTCTTGTCTTAAAACAGATGAGTGAAGGAGAAAATGAAAGTTATCGGATAACGGATGAAGCAAAGTTGCTATCTCTTGCCTCTGAGTATGGGATTACCACAGAGGGTAAAAATTTTAAAAAGATAGCATCCGATCTTGCAGATATCCTACTCCTTGAGTTTGGAAAGCAAGAAGGGTCTCTCCTATGTACTAGAAGAGCTCCAGAATCAAGGCTTAAACTTTGGACCGATCTTGGAATTATTCCAAGGGGAATTGATAGAGAAATTGTAGAATGCATGCACAGGACGCATATGGGGGTCGATAATAATGCAGTTCACCTTTTGCTGCATGGCCTGCGCACAGGATTGTCGGATGGTTGGGGAGGCTCTATGATTGCAACTGATGTCCAGGACATACTATTCGGAACTCCTCAGCCAAAAAAGAGTACTGTAAACCTGGGAGTACTTTCTAAGGACAAAGTCAATGTCATTGTTCACGGGCATGAGCCCATTCTATCCGAGATGATCGTTGAAGCTGCCGAAGATCCCGAGCTTCTTAAACTTGCGCAGGAAAAAGGTGCAACAGGCATAAATGTTGCAGGGATCTGCTGTACAGGCAATGAAGTTTTGATGCGTCACGGAACACCCATAGCAGGAACCTTCCTTCAGCAGGAACTGGCAGTGATTACCGGCGCTGTTGAAGCTATGGTTGTGGATGTCCAGTGCATTATGCCTGCTCTTGGAGAACTTACGAGTTGCTATCATACAAAATTCATATCCACGTCTCAAAAAGCCGATTTCCCAAATACAATAAGAATGGACGCACATGAGAAGGGACTTGAGACGGCAAAAGAAATTATAAAAATAGCTGTAGAAAACTTCCCTAAGCGAAATCAAGGAAAGGTTTATATTCCTGAAGAAAAACAGGAATGCATGGTCGGTTTCAGTGTAGAGGCCATCCTTGGTGCACTGGGAGGAACGCCTGATCCTCTTATTGATGCAATAGTATCTGGGGCAATTTTAGGGGTAGGAGCCGTTGTCGGGTGCAATAATGTAAAAGTGCCGCATAATTACGGGCATGTTAACCTTGTCAAGGAATTGATTAAAAACAATGTGCTTGTAGTTACAACCGGCTGCAATGCTATTGCCTGTGCTGAAGCCGGGCTGCTTATGCCCGACGCTGCAGATCTTGCAGGGGACGGATTAAAAGCCGTTTGTAAAGCTCTTGGTGTTCCTCCTGTTCTGCATATGGGTTCCTGTGTTGATATCAGCAGGATTTTGCTGCTGTCCTCGGCAATTGCAAAACGCCTGGGAGTAGACATAAGTGCTCTTCCGGCAGCAGGCGCAGCTCCCGAATGGATGAGCGAAAAAGCCGTCAGTATAGGGGCATATGTAGTCTCTTCAGGAGTATATACCGTGCTTGGGACTGTCCCGCCTGTACTTGGCAGTCAGGCAGTAACCTCCCTTCTGACAAAGGATTTAAGCAGTGTTGTAGGAGCAAACTTCGCAGTTGAGCCTGATCCTTTTAAAGCTGCAAACCTGATGCTGGATCACATATCCGAAAAAAGGAAGGCTCTTGGCCTTAGCACAGGGAGATGACCTCAGTGAAAGATGTGGTTATTTTCCCTGAAAAATGCCTTGGATGCCGCTCATGTGAGGTCGCATGTGCCGTCGAACATTCTGAGAGCAAGCAGCTCTTTTCAGCTTTAGGAGAAACCCCTTCCCCTAAAAAACGCATCCAGATAGAATATGTTTCCGGGCTTCATGCCCCTGTTCCATTTACCTGTCGTAATTGCGAGGACGCACCCTGCGTATCTGTTTGTATCCCAAAGGCCCTTGCCCAGGACGAAACTACAAAGCTGGTAAGTCACAACCCAGACCTGTGTGTGGACTGCTGGACCTGTTCCACAGTCTGTCCCCGGCTTGTTTCGTTATATAGGTTAATTCTTGTCGCAGGCTGCTGGAGTTCTTCTATGCGGCATAATTATGGAGTTATTAACAGGAAAAGGGACACAGGTGAGGTTATAAAATGCGACCTCTGCCAGGGAAGAGAAATGCCTGCCTGTGTAGAAGCCTGTCCAACACATGCGCTTGTTTACTCTGAAATAAAAGACTTTCAAGTTCAAAATAGATAAAATACATTCTGAGCCTCTGTGTAAATCAAAATTAAACCCAGTATTAGGAATAAATGGCAGGTATTATCAGTGTACCCGCGAAATAATACAAAAATAACTTATTCCCCTGTTTCCCTTGTCCTATGCTACTATGCGGCTGAAAGCGATAGATTTTACAGAAAAAAGGAAAACTTCAGCCACATTGGGGAATTGGGCATCAGAATGGTAATACTCTTTAACAAAAGCCTAGATATTACGTTTTCAAAAGAATAAACCGATAAATAGTATATAATTAAGTGTTATCTATTTTTTTCCTCATCGTTTTCTATTTTACGCTCTATTATTTCCTGTCTTGTGTCATTTTCCAATCTGTAAGGAATCTATACTGACTTCTTTGTTGTCTTGGATGAGATTATATAAAAGATAATAGCTATATTAATATATAGAGAACTTAAAACTAAAAAAGGGGATTGAGGTATGAATAGTAATAGTTATATGAGAATAATGGTCGCAACTGACGGTTCGGAACAGGCAAAAAAAGCAGTTGAGGAAGCAATCGAGTTCGCGAAGTTAACAGGAGCAAAGTTGTACGCCGTGAATGTGGTTGCACATGGAGGATTTTCAGAAGCCCCTCCAAAAGATGTTGGATGGGAACACGCAATGAGTGAGCATCTCAAGAATGAAGGCAAGAAAGCTACAGCTTCTGTAGAGGACATCGGAAAAAACGCAGGTGTTGAGGTGGAATCAGTTATTCTTGAAGGGAGCCCTGCGCGCGAGATTGTCGATTTTGCAGAAAAAAACAACATTGACCTGATAGTTATGGGCACGCTTGGGAAAGCAGGTCTGGATAGATTCCTGCTTGGAAGTGTGGCTGAAAATGTTGTCAGGCACTCAAAGAAACCAGTGCTGGTCGTAAGGTAAAAATAAAATATCGAGATAAATTGATTTATTATCCTACCTAAATAGCTGCCAATGATGGAGTTTTTTCTTAAAGTAGTAGACTTTGCACTTCCTGTACTTGTAATGATTTTTATCGGACTCATAGGTATAGGTATGCTTGTCGAGCTTGGACTTATGCAAAAATTCTCCAGGCTCGTAAGTCCTATTTTTGCTTATACAAACCTGCCAGACACCTGTGCATCAGCTTTCGTAGTCTCAATAGGGTCCACTATTGCTGCAAATTCAATGCTTTTCCAGGCAAAAAAGGACAATTGCCTGGACGACAATGAAACTCTACTGTGTGCAATGATGAACGCTACTCCGGCCTATTTCCGGGAACTATTTACCTACCAGATCCCAATTGTCTTGCCTGCCCTTGGCCTTATAGTAGGAGGGTTCTATACATTTGTATTTATAGCAACGGCCATAGTTAAAATCCTGGTAATCGCGCTTGCAAGTAAATTATTTCTTAAGGGAAAATCCTGTAAGGCTCCTGACACTACAAATGTGAAAAAAACGACTTTGAAAAGCGCGTTCGTCTATTCATTAAAAAAAGAGATAAGGCCTTTTTTAAGGATTTCAGGAATCTATCTTCTTGCAACTGCCGTTATTTTCATTTTACAGGAACAGGGGGCTTTTGAGTTTTTAAGCGTGCTTCCTCTTGCGGGATTTTTTAAGATCCCGCCTGAGTCAATTATTCCTCTGACAAGTTATGTTGCAAGTCCAATTCTTGGAATCTCCATGCTTGGCCCTATGATTCATTCAGGCGAAATTACAAATATTCAGGCTATGATTGTACTCATGCTTGGAAGTATGTTCATGCTTCCTATTTTTGCAATCCGCAGCCAGCTTCCGCAAAAAATTGCTATCTTTGGTACCCGCCTGGGGGTCAGGATCGTCCTGTATTCTACCTTAATAAGTGTTCTTGTAAGGCTTGTACTCTTGGTGATATTATTAAATATGGTCGCCTGAAAAACTAATTTTTATGAATTCAAATAAAAAGAGCATTTAGAAACAATTTTGAGATTTGGGTACAAGCAAATTGAAAAGATTTCTCTGAAAAATAAAGAAACTAAAAAGAAGGAAAGAAAATTTGAGTAAAGATAAGTAAAAGTTATTTGTATTAAATAAGAGCAAAATAAGAAACGTTAAGGTGAGCGGGATTTTTGAGGAGGTTAAAATATGTTGGATACAGTAATTATCAATATTATTTGATTTTGAGCGTACCCGTTCACCAATCTTTTCTCAGGATTTAGCTATATATAATTTTTTTGGTAGCGGGAAAAGAAGAGCCTTTTTGTGAAAAATGAGGGGGAATAAATTGTTTTTTTCAAGGATTCTATCCAGATACGATTATTTGGAAAGAATACCAGTGTTGAAAACGTCAATATCTTTGAAAGATTTTCCAATTATCCATTTTAAAACAAAGATGGGAATTATCAATGTAACTATAATAATTCAATTTAAACCCAACGAAAAAGAATAATTATCAATAACCACTTTGGTTTTTTTCTGGCTGCAAAAAATTAATTTATATAATAATTGAAGCTAATATTATATATCAGGTTAAAAAAGGATATTATATAGAATTTGACATGTGAAAAACATATCGAATGAATTTGGGGTTCTATGGAGAGACCTTTTGGGAATTCTCCCCTATAAACCAGACTAGAAGATAAAATCGAAGATTTAAATACTCCATAGATAAAGCATAGACCTGAGATTTGAGATTAAGAATATACTGTTTAAAATCGGGGGTTTTCAGGTGGAAGATAACGTTTATCAGAAGATATTGGTTGCAACTGATGGGTCGGAATCAGTTAAAAAAGCCGTACAAATGGGAGTTGAAATTGCAAAGTTAAGCGGAGCAAATGTATATGCTGCATATGTAATTGCTCCTGGAGCTTACTCTGCACGAGACTTTGGGTGGGAAAAGTCTTTGAGGGATTTTCTCCACGCACAGGGGGAAAAAGCTGTAACTTTTGTGGGAGATCTGGGAAAATCCCAGGGGGTAAAAGTAGAACCTGTGCTTCTTGAAGGGAATCCCGCAGACAGAATTCTGGAATTTGCCGAAAAGGAGGATATAGAGCTTATAGTGATGGGTACACTTGGAAGAACAGGCCTTGACAAGTTCCTACTTGGAAGTGTGGCTGAAAAGGTAGTAAGGCATTCAAAAATCCCTGTTATGGTTGTAAGAGGAGAAAAAGAGTAATAGCAAGGAAACTGGGGATTAATAAGTTCATTCTTCTATTATTTTACTATTATTCCCCTCATCTTCTTTTATTGTATATTAAATCTGACTCTGGTCCAAAATCTAGTGATTTTTGCATTTTTTGATTGAAACACTAAATTTGCAGGCAAAATTATTTCTTCAATCTGACTCAATATTCGGGTTCCCTCTGCATCAACCAATAAATCAGATCCAAAGGATTGTGATAATTTTCAAAAGCTGTGATTTTTAATTTTACATTCATCACTAGATTTTGGCATTGTGTCTTAAATCTTCTAGTTTTATAAATTAGAGTGAATTTTAGGAAAGAAAAATTAAAAAAATAAAATAAAGACTTTTAAGCCCTTATCCTATTACACTCATATTAGAAACTCGAACCGAAGGCGTAATTATGCCTCCGACTTTTCTTACATCTTTTCCTGCGCCTGTTATATTTTTCAAAATTTGAAAAGCGTTTCCTGAAATCATCAGGGATTTTATAGGCTTATCAAGAGCTCCGTCCTTAATTGTAAAAGCATTCCTGGCTTCTACCGAAAAATCTCCTGAAATTGAATTTGCCGTATGTGCGCCTATAATTGTGTTCACAAAAACTCCTGATTCGGTTTCAGAAATGAGGTCGCTTTGAGGATATTCGATGATGAAATTCCTGAGCCCGACTGAAGGAGGACTTGTATAGGCTGACCTTGAAGCATTTCCTGTACTTTTTACTCCTGCTTTGCCAGCAGTATAACTATCATAAAGATAAGTTTGAAGGGAGCCTTTTTCAATTATAGGAGTGCGCTGCGAAGGGACTCCTTCATCGTCGGAAGCTGAAGTCTGGATTCCGCCTTCAATCAGACCGTCATCATAAATAGAGAGTTCAGGAACAGCTATTTCTTCTCCGATTTTATCTTTAAGCCCGGATCTTCCTTTCTGGACATTATCCGCATCAAGAGAGGGAGAAAGCGCCTCTTCAAGGATATCGGAAAAGGCAAAAGGATGAAAAACCACATTAGTCTTTTGAGGTTCAATTTTAATTCCGCCTACGGATTTCAGCGCAAGTTCGGAAGCATTCCTTCCGATTTTAAAGAAGTCAAGATCTAAAGCGCGGGAAATTCCAAAGTCGTAAGCTGTTGAGGCGTCTCCATTTGTGGTAATAACATCTGCAAAGCCTGAAATTGCTGTGGATTCTTCCTCAATCTCTATTCCATTTGTATTCAGAATGAGTTGTTTTCCTTTGGACCTGGTAAACCCGCCTGAGGTTGGGAGAGTCCCGGAAAACTCTTTTGTGCCTTCAACAAGAGCCAGGGCATATTCAATGCATTCTTCGAGCTCAAGCTCCTCAATTCTCCTGTCGAAAATTCCTGAAACCTGAGGATATTTTCCGTTGGAAGGCAGACTTTTCCAGTCAGGATCTTTTTCTCTGACTCTGGCTTCAGAAACTGCAACCTTAACTGCGTTTTCGACGTCATTTGCATAGTTAGTGCTGGCAAAACCAACTGCCCCATTTACTATGGCTCGAATTCCCATACCTTCAGAAGACCGGTCTTTTGCACTCTCAAGCTCGTCCTTTTTGAAATTCACGCTTGTTGAATGGCTTGCTGCATAATAGATTTCAGCTTCTTCGGCTCCTGCTTTTTCTGCAAGTTCAAGAGCCCGCTTTACAAGCTTATACATTTCAGGCCCCTCCTACAAGGGCTTTTGAAATAGCAATATGAGGAGAGCCATCCGAGACAGGGACAGACTGTCCGCCTTTTCCACATCTGCCTGAATTCATTTTCAGGTCATTCCCAACAAGGGTTACGTGGTTAAGAATCTCAAGAGTCTTCCCGGAAAGGGAAACATCTCTTAAAAGATCGGTTAATTCTCCATTCTTGATTATATATCCTTTTTCGGCATTAAACTGGAAAATTCCTTCTCCGGTATTTACCTGGCCGCCTCTGGACCCAATAAGATACATCCCGTCCCTGATTTCTTCGAGCATTTCTTCAAATCTGGCATCTCTGTTGGCTATAAACGTATTGCTCATTCTAACAACAGGCATGGAATAGCCCTGAGCCCTGCAGTTTCCAGGAGTGCCTCCAAGCTTGGCTGCAGTTTCCCTTGAATGAAGATAAGAATTAAAAACCCCATCTTTTATAATCTCAGTTTTCCTGGATTGAGAGCCTTCGGCATCAAAAGGATAATACCCAAACTCGTGCAGGGTTGGGTCATCAATAATCGTAACTAAAGGAGAAGCTATCTGTTCTCCAATCCTGTTTTCAAGAATAGAATCTCCTTCCAGAACAAGATCAGCCTCGGAAGCATGCCCAACAGCTTCGTGTGCAAAGACTCCAGCAAGCTCCTGGTCCAAGATTACAGGCATCTCTCCTCCTTTGGGAGTTTTTGCCTTAAGAAGCTCAACTGCGGTATTTCCTGCTTTACTTGCAAGCTCCAGGACATTTTCTTTTTCAAAGAGCTCATAGCCATACCCAAAACGGCTTTCTCTGCCTGCCTGGTATACCCCGTTCTCTGCAGCAACTGCAGAAACCGCAAACCCGACATTTAAAAGTTCATAAGCACATTCTATCCCGTCAGAACTTTTGTATTCCAGTGAGAATTCAGATTCCAAATACATTACTTTTGTATTGTGGACTCCTGGAACTTTTGCGCTGGCTTCAATTTGTTTTAAAAGCTCAACCTTTTCCTCAATTGTAACGTCTCTTGGATCAATTTTAATTTCAGGAAGATTTTTTACTTCAGGAGAGCTGATAGGAATAAGTTCGACCTCTTCTTTAGGGGTATTTGCATTCATAGAAAAAGCGAGTTTAGAAGCAGCTTCGATTCCTTTTTTAAGGTCGATCTCCCCTTCGACAGTAGTATAACCCCAGGAGCCCCCACATAAAGCCCTTATACCTGCCCCGCGGGTAAAATTTCTTGAAATCTCTTCGATTTTTTCGTCATCCAGAATAATAGAGGTAGAACTTCCCTCTATTATCCTGCAGTCATAAAATTTAATTTCCTGCATAGTACCAGTCATAATCAGTTCCTGCACCTAAAAAAGCTTTTAGCCTGTACGGCAGCAGGGGAAACATCAGGAATGTCAAAACTGAGTTTTGTAATATTCCTGAGTTTTTCTATAATCTTATTCTTTTTCGGGCCTACAAGACTGTGTTCCAATACCTCGGCAATAGAGGAAACAGGTATAATCTGAATCTTTTCCTTGTATGCCTTCTCAATGAGAACATCTGCCTCATTTGCCTTTGGAATAATAACCTTTTTCAGGCCTGCAAGGGCTGCAGCTTCAATCTTATAGGTAACTCCGCCTACAGGCAGCACATCTCCTCTGACTGAAAGTGAGCCTGTCATTGCTACGGTCTGGTCAACAGGGATCTTTTCAATAGCAGATATGACGGCTGTGGCAATTGAAACCGAAGCACTGTCTCCTTCCACACCTTCGTAGGTTCCCACGAATTGAATGTGGACATCATGGGTAGAAATATCCGCACCTGTCATGTTTTTGATCACGGCAGAGACATTCTGAACTGCTTCTTTTGCAATAGTTTTGAGTTTACCTGTTGCTATAATACGTCCCTCGGATCCAGAGAGTGCAGGTGTGACCTCGGATACAATAGGGAGTACAATCCCAGAATCTCCACCCATAACTGCAAGCCCATTGACTCTACCCACAGCAGAGCCTTTCCTCATGAAGGATTCGTATTCCTTACGCTGCTCGAGATAACTATCTGCAAGCTGCTGTTCGATGGACCTAGCAATTCTCTTAGCTGCAAGCACGTGTTCTGCAGTTGTAATAGGAGCACCTTCTGAATGAGCAATATCGCCTGCAACACGCACAAGACCACCAAGATCACGAAGCTTTAACGTAAGATGGCCTTTCCGGCCTGCCCTTCTTCTGGCTTCCCGAATGACTTCTTCTACTGCGCCTTCGTCAAAGTGTGGAATATGTCCATCGCGAACAACTTCCTGGGCAACAAAACGGACAAGTTTTTTCCGGTTTTCAGGAGAGTCCTCCATTGAGTCCCGCATATAAACTTCGTACCCGTAGCCTTTTATCCTTGACCTGAGTGCAGGATGCATCTTCTGGACAGCGTCCAGGTTTCCTGCAGAAACCATAATGAAGTCACAGGGGACAGGTTCCGTTTTAACAAGTGCACCTGAACTTCTTTCAGACTGCCCTGTGATCGGATATTCCTTTTCCTGTAGAGCTGTAAGAAGACTCTGCTGGGATTCCAGTCTCAGAGTATTAATTTCGTCAATAAAGAGCACACCTTTATGAGCTTTGTGGATATCTCCGGCCTCTACCCTGTCATGGGCAGGGGTTTCAAGGCCTCCGGACTGGAAAGGATCGTGCCTTACATCTCCGAGCAAGGCGCCTGCATGGGCTCCGGTTGCATCGATATAAGGTGCATGTTCTTTATCGTAATTGGAAACCGCCATTTTCGGGATCATCATTTCTTCTTTAGGAAGGAACTGGCGAGTTAACATGAGAATCATGATCCCTGCAATTATGCCCCACAGTAATTGGGCAACAAAATAAGAATAGATAATAATGCCCACTACAAAGAGCATCATTAGCATGTTCCTGGCCTGGGCTTTCTTCCTAGCTTCCATTTTGTGAGCCATTACGATTTCTCTGCCCTTGCCTGCAGGAACTTCTCGGATTTTAGGATTATTCAGATCCTCCATATTTGGATATACAAGAATATCTTTGAGTTCTTCTTTCGGAAGAAGCTCTGCCATTGCTTTTGCAAGCAGGGACTTTCCTGTACCAGGAGTCCCTATCATCATTATATGTCGTCTCTGGCTAGCAGCTTTTTTTACAACTTCTACTGCATGCTCCTGCCCAAGCACCTGGTCGATAAGGAGTTTGGGTACATCTATGTTAGAAGTATTTTCAAAGTGGAAGCCGATGTCAATATCTTCATCCGAATCATCAGGACTGGACTCAGATTCGACCGCTACCGGATCGGATTCAGATCCAGTCATACCCACACTGGACTCATCCTTATTCTGGTCGGCCTTAGACTTGTCTATATCTTGACTGGACTCTGCCCTGATCCGGGCAAGTTCATCCATCTTTATCAAAGACTCGTCCATGCTCTGATTATCATTATTTACCATGGTTAGCTCACATATTATAACGTTATTTTTTAGACGTTATCTGATCGATATTATCTTCATGCTTTTAAAAAAACAACAAACTTAGTGATAAATGATTGGGAAAAGTGGACGTCACAATAACAGAGTCCTGAAGTTACTGTAACCCCATACATACTTCGGCTAATTATATAAACTTACGGTATATAAAATTATCCTATTGTGTGTATTAAGTATATACAAGCCTTTCATTATATACTATTTGCTAGGACTTTATCTTCTAATTTAAAAGATATGGTTTTTTTTGAATAACCTTGCGAAAATTGAATTTTATAGGAAGTTTAGAAGAAATTTTTAATTCGTTATGCACTATCTAGTATAAATACATTGAACCTTATTCAAACCTTCAGGATAAAATTCGGGACTAAATAACTAAAAGCTTCTAGATTATTAGCCTCTTTGGGTTTGAGAAGGCTTGGATGGAGATTATAACCAATATCGACAATTATTTAAAAAAATAAGGATCTTTTTGCTTTATGTCTAAAAATAAAATTAAAAATTTACTTCTTTTAAAGCAGATTCATACTGCTGTATCTTATATCAAAAACGGAAAACTTGATAAAGCTCTGGAAACCCTGGACAAAGCTGAAAAATCTGCAAGGAAAACAAAATCTGCTGATGCTTTATATTACATCCTTTTTACACGTGGAGGCATTCTTTATTCTGCATTTAAATACGATGAAGCTTTTGAAACCTATAAAAAAGCAATTATTGCAGGAGAAGAACTCCTAAAAATTGACCCGGAAAATCCTGACTACCAACATTATATGGGAACAACCCTGAGCAATACCGGAAACCTGCTCAGGAATAAAGGAGAATATAGCGAAGCCAGGGAATATTATTGCCGGGCTCGTGAAATATACTCTGGGCTTGTATCTAAAAACCCTGAAAATGCGGTTTTTCTTTCTTATGCTGGGGAAAACCTTGGCAATTACGCAACCCTCGATCTGGAGACAGGAAATCTCGGAGAGGCATGTGAAATTCTTAAGGAAGCAATTGGAATCTATGAGATACTTCTTGGAGAAAACCCACAAAACCTTGGTTACCAGGCTGAATTATCAGTTGCTCTTAGCAATTTAGGAGACTGCCTTATTCAGCAGCCAGAAAATAATAAGCCTGCTGCAGAAACAAACCTTAAAAAAGCTCTGGAAATGCAGGAAAACTTACTGGCTGAGCAGCCTGAAAATGCAAATCTTAAAAAGGCAATTACTCTAACCCGGGAGAGATTAGAAAAACTCGAAAGTCTGGATGCAAACTAAAATTTAATAGAAATAGTAATTATTCAGTGTTAGTATTTTCCCAAACTTTAAAGAGAATCTCTAGAAAACAGCAGCATATGCACATAAAGTATAATTAACAGTCCAGCAACAATCCCCCAAATAAATTTAAAAGTGAAATAAGAATAAATAATAAGCCCCAGTACAAAGAGAGTAATAAGGATATTGACAATCCAGATCCTCTTGTTCGCTTGAGGGTCATGGGTAGTCCCAGCTTCTTCTTCATCAAGATAATATTCTTTGAAATAATACCTCTCTCTTTTCAGAAGGAAATAAAGCCTTAAAATCAAAATATCAATTACTATACCCCAGAGAAGTTCCCCTATGTAAAAGGTATAAAAAAGAATAATTAAAAGAAAAATACTTACAAGTACAAGATACACTTTTTCGTTCCTGTTTATCTTGGGGTTTTTTACTCCAGTTTTTATTCCAGCGTTTATTTCAGTTCTTCTCTGGTTCATTTTATCAATTTATGCCAATTATTCTCTTTCAGTCTTTTTATCAGTAATTTATTCTTTTTATTCCTTAATGCTTTTTTGGGTACAAAGCATAATTTATTATATAAGTTGAATAAAAATACAAAAAGCTAGGAAAATTCATACATTCAAAATTTAATCTAAGCAAAATTTAAAATAAGTCTGAGGAGCCCCGTAAAAAATTAAAACACTTTAATAAAAAATAAAAGAAAAAAACTAAAGGGACAATTAATGCGCAACATCGGGGAGTATGAAAAATCCCTCAGGCTACATGCCCTTTCATTAAAAAGTACTGAAAGAGCCTTATCAAAAGATCCTGAGAATGAACTTTATCAATCAATACTTAATATTAACCTTGATGCTATCAAACCCTGGAAGCTTTTTCTGTAAGGTTTACTAACTCATACTTTGCTATTCCTTTAGTATTAAATTATTCGGGGATCTCAGAATTTAAGAAGCTTTACAGGATTTAAAAACATAATCTATAAGATCTCAAAATTCTTTTTTTAATTATATGCCTGAAATTGAAAAATTAAGGGAAGAAGCTGTAAAATTATTTAATGAAAGTATTGATTTAGTGCAGGAAGGAAAGCCCGAAAAAGCACTTGAATCTCTTTCTAAGGCCGAAAAAATAGCACAGGAGATAAAAGATGGTGCTATTCTATTCCATACTTTAAAAGTCAGAGGACAGTTATTACAGGTTTTAGGCAGATACGAAGAAGCTCTGGAGACTTATATATTTTCTTTAAGGATTAACGAAAAATATCTTGAGATGTATCCTGAAGATGAACTTTATCTTGATACCCTTCACATGAATCTTAATAATGTTGGAAATCTTGGAAATTTTTTTCAGAAGGAAGAAAAACGTCAGCTTTCTAAACAATGTTATGAGATTGGCCTTGAAATTTCCCAAAAACGTCTCGAATTTGAGCCTGAAAATGAATTTTACCAGATGTATACAGGAAACACTCTTAATAATCTTGGTGAGCTATTGGTACAAATGGGGCAAATAGATAGCGCAAAAGAGAATTATGAAAAAGCCCTTGAAATCTATGAGAAGCTTCTTAAAATCGACCCGGAAAATCTCGAATACCTCTCAGATACTGTAATGACTCTCAATAATCTTGGATCTCTTTTTTTTGAAAAAGGGCAAAGAGGGGAAGGAGAGAAATCCTTTAAGAAAGCACTTGAAATTCTAGAGCTCCTAAATAAAAAGAAACCTGAAAATAAAAATTTTGAAGCTGAGATCGACTCAATTACAAAAAGGCTCATTGGCCTCTAAATTCGTAATGTGTAGATTCAAAGAAATAAAGGGGATTAAAGACAGATTTCCAGCAAAGTTTAAACTTTAGAATTTTGGCTCTAAAGCCAGTTTAAGTTTAAATTAAAACATAATTAAATAAGTTAGATCAAATTAAAGTGAGGTAAAGTGAGGTAAAGTGAGTTGAACTCTATTAAATTTAGTTAAATTTAAGTGAATTAATAAAAATCAAGCAGGGTAGAGTAAATTACTTTAAAGTCGAGTAATAATTAAAAAGAGTTATGAGTAAAAGGTTTTTAAAACTAGATTTATATAAAATCAAGTTTGATTCACAATATATAGATAAAATAAAAGACAATTATTTTATTTGGAAGACCGTCCTAATTAAAATATATTAAGTTAGCTTTAAAAATCAGCTACACTTCTCCCTTTTAGAAAACAGATTTATAGAAATACCCCTGCAAAAAGAAATAGTACGAAGAAGATAGACACTGAGTAAAAACTATGAAAACAAAAGCAATAATTGCAATTGCTATTATTATTTCGGCCGCTTTAATGGCTACAAGGGTCCCGACTAACATTGATACTGAACAGTTTAAAGAGGGAAAATATATTCATGTCGATAACTTGATGATAACATTCGATAAAACGGATGCGAACGTTAATATCCAGTATCACCTTAGTCCTTTTGCCGAGGTATATATATTTTTGTTTGGAAGCAAAAATATGGAACCCAAAATAAAAGAAATTTTTTTTGATTTCGAGAATGTAGAGATTCAGACAATAGGCAGAGACAGCGCCACAATACAAATTAAGAATATCTCCAGGCAGAGTGAGGAGAGTTACCTGCATGATTCCCATGAATTAGGCATACAACCAGATATGCTTACCATTGTTTATCCTGATGGGACCAGAAGAAATTATGAATATGCTCAGACGACTCCAAATATCTTTTATTGAGTAAAGGAAATTTGAATCCATTTTACTCAATTTTAGCCTGTTTTTATCAGTTCTTAATTGCGCTCTTCCTTTTAATTTTTTTCACTTAGACTCTTTTATTTCTTTTATTTGTTTTAACCTGTTTGCAAGCCTGTTTTCTTCCTTTCAGGCAACTTGAGTGTGATAATCAGGAGATTTGTTTAAGAATATAGCACAAAAAGGGAATTTTATACACATTTCAGGAATATATATTAAATAAGAACTCCTAATTTTCTTTGATAGCAATGGGAAAGTTTAAACTGAAATGTCTGAAGTGCGGAAAAGAATACGCCCAGGAATACAGGCTTACCTGTGAAAATGATAATTCCCTTTTACGGGCAGAATATTATGAAAAAAAGCTGAACTTAAGAAAACAGCCCGGAGTCGGAAGATTTCATTCCTGGCTCCCGGTTCAGGAAGAACTTACTACGGATGCAGGGCCAATTACTTACAAAAGTGAAGCTCTTGCAAAGGAACTCGGGCTTTCCAACCTCTATATAGGGTTCAGTGGGTACTGGCCTGAGAAAGGCGCTTTTATCAAAACATGTAGTTTCAAAGAACTTGAGGCTCACCCTACCATGCAGCTTCTTAAAGAAAGTGGAGGAAAAGCTATATTGCTGGCATCCGCAGGAAACACGGGAAGGGCTTTTGCCCATGTTTCCACACTAACCGGCACAGATACTTATATAGTGGTTCCGGATTCCGGGATTTCTTCCCTCTGGCTCCCTGAACAGCCTTCAGAAGCTGTTCATCTTATAGGCATGAGTCCTGGAAATGATTATACCGATGCTATCAATCTTGCAGGCAGGATTGCAGCCCTTCCTGGAATGATTCCTGAAGGCGGAGCAAGAAATATTGCAAGAAGGGACGGAATGGGGACTGTAATGCTTGACGCAGCAGTAACTATGGGAAGAATGCCAGACCACTACTTCCAGGCAGTAGGGAGCGGCACCGGAGGAATTTCAGCATGGGAAGCTTCATTGCGTTTAAGGGCTGACGGCAGGTTCGGCCAGAAGTTGCCAAAGCTCCAGCTTTCCCAGAACCTTCCTTTCGTTCCCATGTATAATGCCTGGCAGGACAGAAGGAGAGAAATTATTCCTGAAATTGATATGAAGGACGCAAAAAAGCAGGTTGAAGAAACATATGCTACCGTTCTTACGAACCGGGCTCCTCCATATGGAGTTCCTGGAGGGCTCTATGACGCTCTTGTTGATACTGACGGAATAATGTATGCAATCACCAGAGAAGAAGCCCTTGAAGCCAAAGCCTTATTCGAAGCCCTTGAAGGAATTGATATTTTGCCTCCGTCTGCAGTTGCTGCAGCTTCGCTCTTAAAGGCCGTAAACGCAGGCAATGTTTCAAAAGACGATGTTATCCTCCTCAATATTGCAGGTGGAGGATTCGAACGTCTGAAAAAAGACTTCACACTTTTCCAGATCCAGCCTGTAGCTACTGCTAAAAACTCCGACATTTCTTTAGAGGAATTAAACCTTTAAAAGAATTAAACCTCTAAATAAGAAAAAAGAAATTAAGAGAATACCTGCAAGAAAATGAAATAAAAAAAAATGGAATGAAGAGGCATATTTATGGCAAGTCCGGAAGAAAAAGTTATAGAAATCATGAAAAAGGAAGGAATTGACCTTATTGCAACCTTGCCCTGTGACAGGATCAAGAACTTGCTCCCCCTGGTTTCCAAAAATTTTCCTGAAATCAAACTGACAAGAGAAGAAAACGGGGTAGGTATCTGTGCAGGCGCTTACCTCGCAGGGGGAAAACCCCTCATGTTAATCCAGAGCACCGGACTTGGAAACATGATCAATGCCCTGGAATCCCTTAACATTATATGCAAAATCCCCTTGCCTGTCCTGACAAGTTGGCGTGGCACTTATGGAGAAGCTATCGAAGCGCAAATTCCTCTTGGAGCCCACCTTCCTGGCATCCTTGAAGGAGCGGGGCTCAAGTATACGATTATTGAAGACGTTGAGAATCTTCCTTTGCTAGAAGACGTAATAAGAGATTCTTTTGAGAACTTAAGGCCTCATATAGCTCTTATTTCCCCAAAAGCCTGGGAAATTTCCGAATGTTGTGCCTGGGAAACTGCAGGAATGCCTCAAAAGCCCGAAGAAATGGAAAGAACCTGTAAAGTAAGTTTTACAAAAGAAACTCTCAAACCCATAATGTTGAGAAACGACGCAATTTGTGCAATTGCTTCCGAGCTTAAAGATGAAGTTACAGTAACAAACCTGGGTGTTCCCTGCAAGGAACTTCATGCTTGCAAAGACAGAGATCTTAACTTCTACATGTTTGGCTCTATGGGGCTTGTATCCTCAATAGGCCTTGGCCTTGCTCTTCGCTTAAATCGAAAAGTAATTGTCTTTGACGGCGATGGCAGCCTGTTAATGAACCCCAACGCTCTTTTCGAAATTGCAAGAGAAGCCCCTAAAAACCTGATTATAATTTGTTTAGATAATGGAGCGTATGGCTCTACAGGCTCTCAGGAAACCTGTGCGTTACGCTTTATCGACCTTGAAATTCTTGCAAATGCCTGTGGAATCCAGAACACAGTAAAAGTAAATAATACAGAAGGGCTAATTGCAGCCTTCAGAAAGTTTCGGGATCTGCAAGAACTTTCTTTTATCCATGTAATCTTAAAGCCAGGTAATACTAAAGCTCCAAATCTCCCCATGAGCCCGGAGGAGGTTACGAAGCGCTTTAAAAAAGCTTTGATGGAATGAATTTACATTTATAGATGCTTTTAGATACTCTAATTTTTCGGCTCTGTAGAAATCCTTAATTCCACATTCTTAGAATCTAATTGTTTTTCTTTTTATTTTTCTTTCTTATCTTTTTTTCATTTCTTTTTCTTCCGAACTTGCTTTTTAAGTTTCTAAATTTTTAAAATTAGCTTGAGTTACATATTAAAAATTCTTGTTTGTCAAAGTTTATCTATTTGTATACTCATAAATTTTTTATTATATTTGTAGTCAAAAAGGCAGGTGGGGATTTATAAATGACAGGAATGGTACGTAAAGAAATTCAAAGAAATTATATTTATCTAAAATCTTTTGGAACAAGCTTACTGTTGCTTTTAATGCTAACTGGCGTTGCAGGGGCAGATCCGCTTGCTTATATTACAAACCCGGAAAGCAATGTTACGATAATTGATACGGCCTTAAACACGGATATGGCCCCTATAGAAACTGGACTTTCTGGAGCCGTGATCAGCCCTGACGGCTCGAAGTTATATACAGCTAACAATGCGAGCAATAATATTTCTGTAATCGATACAGTAACGAACAATACTATAGCCAGTATAATTGCTGGAAATGGACCTTCTGGGCTTGCAATCTCCCCGGATGAGGCAAAAGTTTATGTTACAAACAGCAAGGACAATACAACCTCTGTAATTAATGCAGCGGATAACTCCATTTTAGCTACGGTAAGTACTGGATGGGAACCTGCTGGGATTGCAGTCACTCCGGATGGAAGTACTGTATATGTGGCTAGCAACGACAATACCAACGTTTCTGTAATTAACGCAACTACGAACACAGTTACTTCTACCCTGCCTGTTGGAACATTTGAAGCTTCAGTAGTAGAAACCGCAAAGAATTGGGTTGGGGTCCCAAATTTACACGCGGGCAACAATACCTCAGCCATCGATTGTTCTCACCTGGTGTATCAGGTATATGAACAGGCTGGAGTAAAAGACATAGAGTTTCTAACTGTCCATTATATGAAAAATAGTACCTATTATGTAAATACAACTTCTCCGAAGCCTGGAGATGTGATATTCTGGGAAAAGGACGTTACTCAAAATAATAAGACATACTGGCTGAGAACCCATGTGGGGATATATATTGGGAACGAGCAGTTTATACATACATCTTATGATACATGGAAAGTTGACACAGACAATATTACTGGCGTATATAAAGAAGGAGTGCCTTACTATGCAAGGTGGAAGGTCCCTGAAAATCCAATCGAATAACGAAATAAAACAGGTACAGAATGGTTAGATTAATGAATATTTATCTTTATAGGACTTACGCGGTTGAACTAGAAATCAACGGTATTAAACCCTCAACTGTCTAAAAAATGTATTTAATAGCAACGTCTGAAGACATTGCTTTTGCACCTCAAGTGCGTAACTCCTACTTCAGAAAACCAGGTTCAGAATTAAGCAGCCAGGAGCAGTAAAGAGGCCTTATAGGCCTTTTCATCTGCTAACCCTATAAAAAGCCAGTATTTACCAACAATTTAAATTATTGGCTTTATTTCATCAACCAGCATATAATTCAAATAAGTCCTATAATTTAATTCTCATAGTAATTCTCACAGAGCTTTGCTGTTTCATTCTTTCCATGTTATTTTTTCTACAGGCTCTGTAAGTCTGAAACTTCCTGTAAGAAGTTTTTCTTTGAGTTCTTCAGCAGCTTTTATTGCTCTGGCCCGGTCTGACTGACGTAAAGTGACCTTAATATCCCTGAAGCATCCGCCAGTTGTGCACCTGACTGAACCGAGATTAGCGTTAAAGGCATTTCCTTTACATCTGGAGACACATAATCCGCAGTTAAAACAGGATTCAGGATTATGCACCGCCTCACCATCTTCTTTTTTTACTGCGCCCATGGGGCAGGCTTCAGATACTTTGCATTCTTTACAGGAAACGCATTTTTCAGGCTCGTATTTTATACTTGTGTCTGCATTGCCCCAGACATCCCCATATGTGATGTCGCAAAGAGGGATTCTGCCTGCCACATCCACTAACTTGAGAGTAATTTCCCTATCCAATTTGAGGATATTTTCAAGCATTCCTTCGTGCAGGATTGGGATCGGGACTGCCCAGGTATTAATAATTTCAGGGCCGGCAGATGTTACGAAACCTCCCATATATTCGGGAATCATGTCATGCATGTCTGCAAAACCGGTAAGATTGGGATTATCAGGTACGCTTCGGGTGCCATATCCTGTAACAAAACCTTCAGCCCCATTGAAAAGTACTCTTGTTCCTATTCCTATGGTCTCAAGTCTGGGATCATTTTCAATGGGGTTTAACTCGCCACAACCACAAAAAGTCATTTCCTTATATTCCCCTTCAAAAGGAAGGGCGTGAAAAATAGTATTGAGGGATTCTTTTCCAGGGTTTACGAAAGCCCTGTAATTTTTAAAGGCATGTCTTGTTGCATAAAGCCTGG
>CAZFNE010000023.1:0-18743 GCA_964520335.1 uncultured Methanosarcinales archaeon
GGGGAAGTTTCCATCCCCGCAGCAAGCTGCGGGGTATTCGAATGGAATAAATCTTAGTCCTTAAAGCCGAAATGTCTCCATACTTCCTCAATTTCCATTGCACGCATCCCGAGTTTCTTTGCAGGCATTATTTCATTTTCATAAGAGTCCCCTATAGAGATAACACATTTTGGTTCAAGTTCAAGTCCCATTCTTTTTAAAGCTGTCATAAAGAGCCTTAAGTCAGGTTTCTTATAGCCCACATCCGAAGAAAAGATAACAAAATCGAAATAATCATAGAGCCCAAGGAACCTAAGTTCAAGTTCTGAAAAAACTCTCTGCCCATTAGAAATTATGCATTTTGGAATGTTTATGCAGTGCTCGATTAATTTTATACTCTCAGGAAAAGCTCTGAGTTTTCGCATAGAAGCTGCTCGAAAGACCCTAGACGTCTCTATGCCAAGGGTTTTTTCGTCAATTTTCCAGATTGCATTTTCTTTGCAAATTTCCGCAAAAATTTCCTCGATCCTTATTTCAGGATAAATTTCTTTCGAAGTATCCATTTTCTCTTTTACTTTAAACATATAAGTATCCCAGAGTTTCTCGGGTTGTATTTTGACGCCTTGGTATGCAAGCCATGCACTAAGGATACTGTATGTTTCCAGACTGTGCTCATCGGCATGGATATCAATAAGGGTCTGATAGCAATCAAAAATGACCCCTTTTATCTGGCAACTTTCAAATACTTCTTCAGGAGGAGTAACCTGGATATTGTCATCCTGGAATTTGAATGTGTTCTCCCCTATTTGCAAACTTTGAAGCTCCGAAATAATTAAGCCTCCCTTTGTCCCACTTCTTAAACTTGAACTGCTTTCCTGTTTCCGATTGGTTTCTATTTCTGCAGTTAATTTACTTTTTTTTCTCCTTTCCCAGAATAAATTGAATTAGGATTTCCCTGAATTAATCCTTTACTTTTATCGCGAATTTATTGAACTTAAACATTCAAGGGCTTCTTTAATAAGGTAGTTTCTGTAACTGCTCTGATGCAGCCTTGCCGAGCGCAATAACCCTATTCCCATAAAAAAAGGTAAAACTTTAGTTACGCGGTAAAAATCCTTTTCATTTTTGCTGTATTCCCAGAGAAAATTTCCTATATAAGGCTCAGCTTTCCAGGCTCCTCCTTTATGCAACTCAAAGTAGTTTTTGATTTCTGCAGCAAGCACTCCAAGGTCTCTTACAGGATGAGCATTCAACCAGGAGCTTTCAAAATCAAGTGCATATGGCTGGCCTTTACAGAAAATGTAGTTTGAAGGAGTTACGTCCCTGTGCACCATACAGCCATGTTCCCTGTTGAGCCTGGAACTGTACCACCATTGCCCGAGTAATCTATTAAATGTCTCTCTAGTATCATAGTCCAACTTTAGATGGTCAAGCACTTCATGATAGTTCCGAAATTCGTTTTCCTTATTATAGGGAGCCTGAGTATTTTCATGAAGGCACTGAAGCATATGGGCAACTGCTGCGAGTTTCTCGTAAAGCTTTTCTTCATGTTTAAAATACCAGCCCAGAGATTTCCCTGGAATATGTTCAGTAACAAGTACGCAATTGAACTTCTTATTGATCGCAAGAGGCTTTGCAACATTTATTACCAATGCTGCTTTTTGCAGGTTTCTATATTCATTCATCATTCCTTTATAAGGATTATAATCTTTTAGTTTGCCTGTAGGCTCTGCAAAAAACTTTGCCATTACACTGAAATTTTCACCTTTAAACTTATACCTGCAAACCGTATGGGAAGAGTTATACTTAAAAATATCAACCAGGCACTTCTTATTCTTGAGCCTGTCCCAGACAACTTCTTCAACAAGCCAATCCCTGAAGGGGTTTCCAGGGCCCAAGGTATCAACATGGCGATATGCCACTCTAATTTACCCCCATTCTTAGAAGCGCCTGCACAATATCTCTTTTCCTTACATTCTTCAGTGTAATCTTTTTCTAAATACTAAATTAAGTGCATTGATTATGCATTTTAAACTTTGATTTTAAAGAAATTACAGCAGATACTATATCTTGGATATATTATATTGTTATTGGTTCTTCAATAATATTAAGTAAGACCAGGCTATGGATATAAATTATTCTCCAGTTTCATATGGAGGTCCTCCAACTTCAGCCTCATTATTATACCCTCTTTGCTCCCAGTAACCTTTATATGAAGAGTCAGTAAGCCTGATTCCTGTAATCCATTTTGCCCATTTATATCCATATTTGCCTTCAGCAACAAGTTGGAGAGGAAAGCCTCTTTCTGGAGGAAGGGTCACATCATTCAGTATATAAGCAAGAATTATTTCATTTTTTAAGAGATAATCTTTGTCAAGAGAAGTAGAATACCCATCAGCGCTATAAAATATGACAGTAGTAGCGTTTTCCATAGCTCCGGTTTCATTAAAAAGCTCAGCTATTTTTACTCCGGTCCATTTTGCAGTAAAGTTCCAGCCTTCCACACAGTTTAAATCTACAACTTTTGAAGTCTGAGGGAGTGCAATTATCTCTTCATAACTTAAGTTTCTGGGATTTTCTACAAGCCCATCTACTTTCAGTCTGTAGCTGTTTCTGTCAAGGTATTGAGTACCCTCAATTGCATTATTTCTTTGCTGGGCAATTGGAGTCAATGTTTTCCCCTGATAAGAAAGATTTTCAGTTTCATTATTATAAGTCCCAGGCCCTTTATTTTCGGAAACGCAGCCTGATATAGGAAGTAAAAGAAGTAAAAAGACAAGCAATACAGGAAGCTCTTTCGTAATTTCACCCCACTGTTTATTCTCCCCGGTTATCTTCTTTTTTTCTCTTATTTTCTTTGTACTGGTTTTTATTTTTAACTTAATTTGATTTATTAAAATATAACCTGGAATGAATAAATTACTATCTGAGGAAGGATCCGTAGAAATTGTAAAGATATTAAGTCGAAATAAAGGTTAATAAAATTAAAACTAATAAAATTAAAACAGGCGTCTGGAAGATAACAGATTGAAAGATATAATGACTTTTATATAGATATATAAATAACATTTAATAATTATTGTTTAATAAAAA
Organism: uncultured Methanosarcinales archaeon; assembly: GCA_964520335.1. Lineage (GTDB taxonomy): Archaea > Halobacteriota > Methanosarcinia > Methanosarcinales > Methanosarcinaceae > Methanosarcina. The sequence goes on from CAZFNE010000023.1 coordinate 3,073, forward strand.
TAATGAACTAACTGGCAAAATTTAAAATAATTAAACAGAATAATAAAAATAGAAGTCAAAGACTGAAAATTTAAAAAAGAATTTAGGCCTTTTCAGGCCTCATCATACCCTATTTCTTCTTCTTTAAGGTAACATGCAGGATCATCTGCCCAAACATTCCCATACACTGCCTCGGCTCTCACCCTGAAATTCCCGTTACAAACATCAAGCCATTTGCATTTTGCACAGCGGTTTCCGTTGGCTTTTACCAGAGGTTTTCGGTTTTTGAGCCCGGCCATAAGTTCGTCGCTAAGGTCATTCCAGATTTCGCTAAACGGACGCTCCCTCACATTTCCAAAAGAATAGTGCCTCCAGAACTGGTCTGCATGCACAGAGCCATCCCAGGAGACGCATCCTATTCCTATGCCTGATGAATTTCCCTGGTTCATCGAAAGCAGTTCGAAAACTTCTGCAGCCCTTTTGGGGTTCTCTTTAAGCAGCTTCATATAGAGATATGGGCCGTCGCAGTGATTATCTACAGTTAAAACTTCTGCCGGGAAGCCCCTCTCATGGAGTTCTCTTGTTTTTTCAAGAATCAAATCTACGGCTTTTCTTGATTCTTCAAGAGAAAGATCTTCACTTACCATCTCTGAACCTCTACCTGCATAAACCAGGTGATAGAAACATATCCTTGGGATTTTTTCATTTTCAAGCAGTTCGAAGATTGCAGGAATATCTTTAACATTTTGTTTATTAATCGTGAAACGCAAGCCTACTTTTATGCCTTCTTCCTGGCAATTGTGAAGACCCTTTAAAGCTGCATCAAAAGCTCCGTTCATCCCTCTGAATTTATCATTTGTTTCCCTGATCCCATCAAGAGAAACCCCAACATAGGAGAGTCCGACATCTTTTAGCTTCTTTGCTAATTCCTTATCTATAAGAGTCCCATTTGTTGAAATAACAGCCCGCATCCCTTTCCCCCTGGCATAAGCAGCAAGTTCGGGCAGGTCTTTTCTAAGAGTAGGTTCCCCTCCTGAAAAAAGGATTACAGGACTCCCAAACTTCGCAAGGTCATCAATAAGGGCCTTACCTTCCTCGGTTGAAAGTTCATTTTTGAATTCAATATCTTTTGCCCTGGCATAGCAGTGGATGCATTTCAGATTGCAGCGGCGGGTCATATTCCAGACTACTACAGGCTTTTTATCTTTTGAAAACTGTAGTAAATGAGAAGGAAGCTTCTTTGATTCCCTCCCATAACGCAGGGCGTCAGAGGGCTCCACGACTCCACAATAGAGTTTAGAAATTCCTATCATGTTGATCCGTCAAATTTAAAACTATTTTTCCAGAAAATTATTTTCAAGAATTCTTGTTTTTTGTTATCGAATTAAGCAGCAATTTTTAAATCCTTATTTTTATTTTTTAGTTCCTTGTTTATATATATTTATATTCATTATTTTTGAATATAACATTTAGTTCAATTATTTTTCTTTATTATTAGCAGTAGTAATAGTAATAGTAGCATCGGCATTAATATTCTACAACTTTGATTTTAAAATTGGATCTTAAAAAATTGGATGTTTAAAACCTGTTTTTAATAGCTTTTAATAAAGCTTCAAAGGTAAATTCTTCAGGAATTACATCCACCTTTATTCCATATTTCTGCAGGGTTTTTCCAGTTGGCGTGCCTATAGCCCCTACTGTTGCCTTGCTGAGGCTTTCTGTTATAGTCTCCTTTGCACCTAGCTGCTCTGCATGTTCGATAAATCCTTTAACCATCATTGAGCTTGTAAAAGCAAAAGCATCTATTTTCCCCATAAGAGTGAGTTCTATCAATTCTTTCTGAGTTTTCCCTTGGGGAATAGTCAGGGTATAAACATGTGTCTCATAAACTGTAGCCCCACATTCTTCAAGCCCCTCAATTAAAATTCTGGCTCCGTATGCACTCCGTGCAAGGTCTACAATTTTTCCTTTCACTTCGGGACATAGCGCTTCTACAATCCCTTCAGAACTGTAGGCCCCTGGTAAAAAAGAATCTTTTATCCCGATTTTTGTCAGTTCTTTTTCCGTATTGGGGCCAATTGCTATTACGCTGGTTTTTTTCAGGGCTTCAATAAAGGCTCCTTTTTCAGTTTCAGAGAGCTTATCAAGAGTGAAACTAATTCCATTTGCGCTTGTAAAAATCACGTAGTCCGAATTTCCAGCAAGAACTCTCTGCATAAACGGTTCGAAGCCTTCGTCTTTTATTCCTTCAAGCTTTATCATCGGAGCATAAATAGGTTCAAACCCATAATTCCAGGCAAGGGCTTCTGACTTTTCCCTGTAGCTTTCAGGCCGCATAATTGCAAGGACGGGCATGTTTTCTTTGTTTTGTTCTGGTGCCATAATTCACATCTTCTTCTGAAAAGCTTTAGAACTCGGTTTCCACTTTCTGTTCCCCAAGGATTACGTGAAGGTTGACTACATCCCCCACTACTGTAATAGCAGGAGCTTTTACTTTTCGTTCCTTTGCAAGCTCTGCAATATTTGAGAGGGTCCCTATCGTTACTCTCTGGTCAGGCCTGGTTCCTCTTTCAATAACTGCGACAGGGGTGCTTGGATCTTTGCCGTGTTTTATCAACTCTTCTGCATTTCTGCCAAGCATTTTTACACCCATAAGAATAACAAGGGTTCCTCCAAACTTTGCAAGAGTTTCCCAATCAAGCCCGGTTTCTTGTTTTGTCGGGTCTTCATGCCCTGTTATGAAAGTAACCATAGAGGTATTTTCTCTATGTGTTACGGGAATTCCAGCATAAGCAGGCACTGCAATTGCAGATGTAATTCCTGGAACCACTTCAAATTCTATGCCTGCTGCAACAAGCACTTCGGCTTCTTCCCCTCCTCTTCCAAAAACATAGGGATCTCCGCCTTTCAGCCTGACCAGCATTTTCCCTTCTTTTGCCTTTTGCACAAGCAATTCATTGATTTCAGGCTGGGTCATTGTATGGTTGCCGGCATATTTACCTACATCTATTTTCTCCGCACTTGCAGGCATAGATTCAAGAATTGCTTTTCCAGGCAACTGGTCATAAACAATTACTTCGGCACTGTCAATTAGGCGGCGAGCCTTCAGGGTTAGAAGCTCAGGATCACCTGGACCTGAACCAACAAGATAGACTTTCCCGTAGTTTCCTGACATGTTGAGATATTTCCTTTTTTCCTTTTAATTTCCTTTTAGAAAACTTCTCATGTAATTTATTTGTTATTCAAAACATTTACCTATTTTTAGAGTGGACTTATATGTTTTTGTCTGTTTCAGAGGTCTTTTCACATTGCCACATGCAACTAATTTTAATTCTTAACCGAGAATATATTTAAGCAATTTTCAAGGAAAGAAATCTTCTAAAAGGATGGGTATAAGTTTAAATTTGTAGGTTTAAAGACCTTTTACAATAAATAGTATCTCATCTCTAAACTGTCCCTAGTAGTTTATTTGAAAAGTCAAAATTAATATTCTTAAATTAATATCTGGCTAAAATCTTCTCTTGAGGTTTTTGTTTTACCCTGGCCTTAAAACCCGCAGGTGATGCCATAGCAACCAATAAATACATCTTACTTATTAATGGGTTTTAATATGCTTCATGTAATTTTTCTTGGCACAGGAGGGTCTCTTCCAACTCGCAACAGGAATCCATCTGCAGTGATGATAAACCGTGAAGGTGAACTACTTTTATTTGACTGCGGAGAGGGTACGCAGCAGCAGATGATGCGGGCAAAGACAGGGATGATGAGCCTGTCCGCTATTTTTGTCAGCCATTTTCATGCTGACCATTTTCTTGGGATTCCGGGCCTGATTCAGACTATGTCTTTTATGGGCAGGACAGAACCTCTTACGATTTATGGCCCTCAGGGCACAAGGGAATTTACCGAGCTTTTTAAAGCCTTAGGTTATTTTAACCTCAAATACGACGTTCAGGGGATTCAACTAAAGCCTGGTGATACATTAGAAGGAAAAGATTATATTATTCAGGCCCTGGAAACAGACCACAGTATTCCAAGCCTTGGATATGCTCTTATAGAAAACCCCCGCCCAGGGCGTTTTAACAGGGAGAAGGCAGTCCAGCTCGGAATTCCTCCTGGTCCTCTTTTTGCGGTTTTACAAAAGGGCAATCCCGTAGAAATAAATGGAAAAATTGTAAAACCTGAAGAGGTAATGGGAGTTCCAAGGCCTGGGAGAACTATAGTATACAGCGGAGATACTCGGCCCTGCCAATCCGTGCTTGAAGCCAGTAAAAAAGCTGATCTTCTGATCCATGATTGCAGTTTTGCTGATGAGATGGCCGAATGGGCAGAAGAGTCGAAACATTCAACAGCAGGAGAAGTTGCTCTTCTTGCCAGAGAAGCAGACGTAAGAAAATTAGTTCTCACGCACATCAGTTCTCGATATACCGATAACCCTGGACCAATACTTGCGGACTCTAAAAAAGTCTTTGAAAGCGTACTTGTAGCTGAAGACCTGATGGAAATTGAAATTCCTTACAGGCAGGATTAATCGTGCTATTCAGATCAGCAATTCAGATCGGATCAATGAAAAAAGAATTTAGAATATAGACTGGAAGACTGAGTAATTCAGGAAATTAAGAGTTAATTACTTAAAGGCAGTTATTCTCCTCAGCTAAATGCTTTCCAGGAAACTTTGAGTCTCTTATTCACTTAAATTAGGGTCCAGTCCAATTTTTTGTCTTCGGCGTCGTAGAGCGTAACCGTCATGGTTTTGCCTTCTACTTCATAAACGGGCCTGACTCCTATATAAAGAGTGTCTCCCGGGTTTATATTAAGTTCACCATTAACTCTTCCAAAGTATACGCGCCCTCGGGTACTTTTTTCTTCTACTGTTATGCCTTTCCAGCTTAAATTTGGAATTACTTTGATAACCTTACATTCGAAACGGTCAGTTTCACGTATTTGACTCATGAAAATCCCTTTTAATGCTTTTTTTGTTCCAGAAAAACCTTACTGTAATAAATTCCTGTTAGACAATAACGATTTTTCTACATAAACCTATTCCTGAATTTTGAAGAAAAAAGATACTGTATTTATTATTACGCAAAGGCCAGTATAGATTCGGAAACTAACGGATATTATAGGAACCAGTCCTTATTGAATTAACAAACAATATTGATTGGTATTGTTATCTAAATTATTTAATTGAATATTAAAGGAAATTATAACAAAAATATATAAAGAGTTTATATGGAGAATAAACATGTCTGAAGAGAATAAAAAAATAGTTCGGCGCTTTTTTGAAGAGGGCCCTTCCAAAGGAAATCTGGCTGCTGCTAATGAATTACTGTCACCTGATTTTACAATGCATATTCCTCTTCCCACTGCACCGGGAATTGAAGGAATTAACGAAGTTATCACTACCTGCAGAGCAGCTTTTGAACATCTTAATGTTACTGTTGAAGACCTGATTGCGGAAGATGATAAAGTGGTTGCCCGTTTTACAGCGCGGGGAGTCCATAAAGGCAATTTTATGAACCTTCCTCCGACAGGCAAGCAGGTAACAATGGGAGGAATTGAGATTTTCCGCGTGAAAGATGGGAAAATTGCGGAACTCTGGGGAGAAGTTAACCTCTTGGGAATGATGCAGCAGCTTGGCATTTTTTCTGGATCCGAGTCCGGAACCTAATTATATAAATAATGCGTGAAAAGAATAAAGAACTGACCGGATTATAACCCGTTTCCTTAATATCGGCATGATTCTTAATATCGCCATAATATCATTATAATCTGGTTATAATGCCTGCCTTAGAATAAACCATCCCAAGGAATTTTATAATCTGAAGTTGGGAGTCATATGGAATTAATGGGGGAAAACAATCTGGAAATTAATTATATCAATCCTGAGAATATGATCATACCAAAAGGATATTCGCATGCAATAGCCGTGAAAGGCAACAATAAAACTGTATATATTGGAGGACAAAACGCGATCAATGGAAATGGAGAGCTTATCGGCAAGAATGACCTTAAAAAACAAACGGAGCAGGTTTTAACCAATATCGAGAAGATTCTGGCAAAAACAGGAGCAAAACTCGAAAATATTGTTAAATTCAATATTTATATCCGACAGGGAGAAAATCCGCAGGAAGGTTTTCAAGCTTTCCAAGAAAAATGGGGGATGTCCAGGAATTTCCCGACAATAACCGTACTCTTTGTTGCCGGGTTGGGAGACCCCGACTGGTTACTTGAAATTGACGCAATAGCAGTGCTTCCTGAATAATATTTAAAGAAATATCTCTGGAATATTTTTGCGCTTCTTCAATAAAAAGCGAGAAAAACTCAAGGATAATACCTAATTTCCAAAAATTCAGGGGACTTATGAAAGCCCTTAAAAATAGTATTAAAACCATTTTCCAAAATCGACTAATAATTCAGTATTTAAATTTAAAATATGCTATAAATCGATTGAATAAGGTATGATTTCTAATTCATACCTTAAAAACAGTATTTTTAAATCGATTTTCAGTTAATTTATTTCCCATGGCTTTGGATTAAAACAAAGCCCCTTTGTTTAAACATAGAGTCCGGATGGATCCTGAACAGGTTCTCTTCTGCCAAGTTTCGCGAGTGCATTTTCAAAGTCTTTATATGTTACTATTTCTCTGTCCTCGATAATCGCCTGGTGAAGGGCAGTTTTTAAAACTTTTTCCACAATGTCCCTGCCTGAAAGCCCTCCTGCCTTTTTTGCAAGTGCCCGGAATTCGCAGGGTTCGACTTCAAGTGGGAAAGTTTTCACATTCGACTCAAAAATCCTCAGGATTTCTTCTTCTGCAGGGAGGACGAATTCGATTTCCTCTTCAAACCTGCTTCTCACTGCCGAATCTAAAGAATTAATCCGGTTTGTCGAGCAAATAGTGCAGACTCCTTCGCGTTCTTCTATGCCGTCCATTTCAGTTAGAAGAGCGTTTACGATTTCACTTACATCTCCTCTTAATTCCTGGAATTTTCTATCAAGAGCTATGGCATCGAGTTCGTCGATGAAGATGATACAGGGAGCCATTTCTTCAGCACGGTCATAAAGCTGGTGGATTTGCCTGGCTCCATCTCCCACATACTCTCCTATAAGCTGGGTGGCTTTCACAGGAATAATTAGTACATCAGTTTTATTTGCAAGGGCTTTTGCAAGCATGGTTTTTCCTGTGCCTGAAGGTCCGAAAAAAAGGATGTTTCTTGGCGCCCATTTCCCAAAACGCTCGGGCTCTTCAAGGAAGCGTTCGATTAACTTACATTTTTGTTTGGCAAGCCCCTGCCCTATTACATCTTCAAACTTAACTCCACTTTTTATTTCTGCTGATGAAGGAAGCCCATTTTCCTCTTCGGTTACGATAATTGAAGTTGAGTTTCCTATTATGGATTCTGCTGGTTCTACATCGATTATACGGTACGCAAAATCTGGAAACATCCTTCTGTCAAAGAGATAGTCTCCTTTACGGGCAACATACCCACTCCACTGCTCCCGGGCATAAAATTCAAAAACGTCCCTATTTTCTATTACAGGATATTCTTCCATCATACCGCTTAGTGGATACCCTTCAGGTTTCAGAATAAGAAGCTCGGAAGTGGATTTTCCAAATTCGGTATTATTTTCATGTGTTTTTTTTGAGTTTACTCTTTGTGAGACCGGTCGCACTTTGTTATCAACTCGGATACTTTTGTATAACCCTATAGTAATCCGAAGACCTAATAAAATTAACCCATAAAAAGAGTTGAATATTTCGCTTGCGAAAGCCTACCTGTTAAAATTTAGGCTGAAATTTCCGATATCAGAAATCTGATTTTTCAACAAAACGACATTTAGCTTTTCATTTTTCAGTCCATCTTTTGGAAATATCCTCAGGTTTTGAGGTAGCATTAAATATCTGGATCTCAAATATCCGATATACAAATGCATATTAGATATAAATATAACATAAATGTAAAATATTTATATGAGTAGACAAATTATTAATATGTCATTTAAAATATACATGAATTACTAATAGTTTCACAAAGGCTTTTTAGAGATTTAATACCAAAGTTAAAAACCTTAACTTTAGCCAGAAAGAAAAATTATTTAATTAAATGAGAAAGCTCATATATATGATAAATAATATAAAACCTTAAATTATTGAATTAAAGTTATTTTCAAGCATGTTAAATATTGATTGGATATATAATATATGCTGATCAGTATCGAACATAACTGCCAGTAACTAATGATAGCACTTAATGAACTGAGTGCTGCTACTAAATTAAGTTAAAATCTCCGACTGATGTATTATCTCTTATTTACACTTTGTAAATTACGCAGATATCTGGAGGAAGTATCCTATTATATCGGTCAAACGTTAGCAAATAATTTATGAATTTAAATACCTAAGTAAGGTAATTCCAGAGCATGATTTTTATGTTTACTATGGAGAATACAGAAGGTTTTGACCAGAAAACTCTTGACAAGATGAACGCTGAAGTTAAAAAAACTATGAGCAAGCATAATGCAAAGTCTAAAGATTATAAAAAAATCTGTGAACAGGTTGAAGATCAGGTCTTTGATAAATTTTGTACTGAAATTTTCAGGCCTTCTCTTAAGCTTTGATACCTATAACTTTGATATCTGCATTGCTTAATCGGTTAAATAAATTGCTTAAAAGTGTGTACTTTTTAGCAATTTATCCTTTTTAAGAAATTTTGCTCTTTTTTCTTCTTTTCTATTTATATTTACTTTGTTATTTCAGTCCCTTTTTTTCCCACTTATCTCTGATTTTCTTTTTATCTAAATTAATTTTTTATCTTTTGGTAATTTTTCATTTTAGCTTACCTTATTTTTAGTCTTTTAGGTTTTGTCTTAGGATGATTTTTTGCCCCTATTTTTAATTCGTTTTTGGTATTAGACTTATCCATCTATTGATTTTTCTATTTTCTTAGCGTCTGTCTCTCTTAAAACCCTTTTATATTTAATACTCTATTTTTTTAACTGTGCGGATTAATATTAATAACTTTTTTATATTCCTGTACCTTATTCTTAATTATGGTACCTTGCAATAAAATAAAAACGTTAGGTTTGTTTATTCTCATTGCATTTTTGTTTATTCCAATAGCAAGTGCAGCCTCAGATGTCGGTAATATCAAAGAACCCACCTACTTCAAAGCTCCTGAAAATTCTGCTTCAGATGAAGACCTATTTTCAGAACTGAGCAAAAATGTTGAACTTTATAATGAACACTTCGATAAAGTACCTCAAATTGTCAAAAGGCTTGTGGGAAGCGAAGAAATTAAAGGAGAAATAGAGCTTGAAAATGGCGAAATGCTCTATGTAACTTTCCTTATGTCAGGTGGAAAAGTGTATAAATTCTATAAATATGACACATCTGAGGATCCTAACTCAAAGTTTGGGCCTTCTATGACTGTGAAAACTAATGAAGAAACCATAAGAAAAACTCTTGATTCTAATGAACCTTTAAAAGAAACAGCAAAGGGCATGGACGATGGTACTTTTAATGTAGAAGCCGAAGGATTTTTCCGAAAAGCAATGCTCTTCACCTTTAAAAATTACGTTAATAACCTTACATAAAAAATAGTAAAACTTCTTCCCTTTTCAAGGAAAGGTACACTTATTTTCTACATATTTTATTTTTTATCTTCTTTTTCTAACTTTAAAAGAACTCTATAGCGGACTTCACTGTAAAGGACTATAAAGAAAGCTTTTGACAAGGAAACTTTTGACGAAAATAGATTCTTTCTGAACTTTTTAAATTACTTCTTCAGTTTTCCTCAGGTTCGGTAAGCAATATGACTTCTCCTGGGCCTGTATGTTTGCCTTTCCTGATTATTACTCCTATATTTATGCTTGTATTAATTCCGGTATGTACATCATCGCCCATAATCACGCCAAGTTTTCTTCTGCCAGAGTCTATAAACCTGCCTTTAAGCATCACTTTTATGTTTTTTCCATCATGGCGGAGGTTGGCGACTTTCGTGCCCGCCCCGAAATTGCAGCCGCGTCCGATAATACTATCCCCGACATAACTCAGGTGCCCTACATGGGTTTTTTCCATAAGGATTGTATTCTTAATTTCTACGGCGTTTCCTACTCTGACATTATTCCCGATTGCTGTTGAGGGACGAATAAAACAGTTAGGCCCTATATCGCAATTTTCCCCTATTATTACCGGGCCTTCAATATAGGAACCATTTCTGACAATCGTGCCTTTTCCAACTGCAACTTCTCCTTTTAAAGTTGCATTTGGCTCTACAAGCCCTTCCGAACTTCCTTTAAGATCTTTCAATAGATGCTCGTTTGCTTTAAGGAGATCCCAGGGATAGCCTATATCTATCCATTTGCCTTGAAGACGGCTATACCCTACAGCTTTTCCGCTGTCAATCAACATCTGGATAGAGTCAGTAATTTCATATTCGTTCCTTATGGAAGGCTGGGTTTTTTCAATAAGTTCAAAAATAGATTCCCTGAAAAGATATATCCCTGCATTTGCAAGGTTAGTTGGAGGGTTTTTAGGCTTCTCAATAATCCTGGTTACTTTTCCATTTTCTATTTCGAGTACCCCAAAGTCTGAGGGATTTTCTACTTCTTTTACGCAGATTACAGCTTCTTCTGTCCTTGAAACCAGGGGTTTTAAGTCTTCCTGCCCGATAAGCATATCTCCATTGAGTACAAGAAATGCATCCTCAACATGACCTTTTGCACAGCCTATGGCATTTGCAGTTCCTAACTGCTCCTTCTGCTGTACATATTCTATATTAACTCCCCATTTGCTGCCGTTCCCAAAATAGGCTCTTATCTGCTCTTCAAGATATCCTGTTATAAAAACAAACCCATCAATCCCTGCTTCTATAGCTGAGTTCAAGATGTGCTCAAGAATGGGCTTGTTTGCAACCTGGAGCATAACTTTGGGACAGGAAGCAGTCAGGGGTTCCATCCTTGTGCCTTTACCTGCCACAAGGACGACCGCTCTCATGCAAGAGCCTCCTTAACCACTTTTTCTGCCATCTCAAAAATTTCGTCAACATTTTCCCGGGCTTCGGCAGTAATTCTTACTTTTGCTTCCGTACCTGAAGGGCGCACAAGTACCCAGCCGTCCTCCATTTCCACCCTAATTCCATCAATATCAAGGACTTCCCCAAGCGGCTCAAGTTTTGCCTTTACTTTTTTCATAAATTCGGCTTTTTTCTCATTTGCACAGGGGAGAGTCCCTCTCTTTGTGGCATATTTTGGCAGTTCTTCCCTGAGTTCACTCAGTTTTCTGCCATTTACGATTTCAACAAGCCTGGCAGCTGCGTAAATTCCATCCGGGCAGTAGGAGATTTTCGGGAAAATCCAGCTTCCTGAAGGCTCGCCTCCATAAACAGCCCCGCATTTCTTTATGCCTTCTGCAACATAGACATCCCCGACTCTGGTTCTTACAATTTCAGAACCTTTTAGCGTATCGTCAACCATCATTGAAGTATCGACAGGCACAACAACAGTTTCTTTTCCTGCCCCGCACTCGTAAAGCCCAAAGATTGCAAGCATTTCGTCCCCTGATACGAAATTCCCTTTTTCATCTACAGCCATCATCCTGTCTGCATCTCCATCATGGGCTATTCCAAGGTCGGCTCCGAAATCCACGACAGCTTTCTTAAGCATGGAAAGGTTCTCGTCTGTAGGCTCAGGGTTTCTTGCAGGGAAGTGTCCATCAGGCTGGGCATTTAAAGTTATTACCTCACAGCCCAATTCCTGAAGTAGATATGGACTTATTGTCCCTCCTGCTCCGCAGCCGCAGTCAAGAATTATTTTTAAACTTGAGCTGCCAACATTTCTTTTTATCATATTCATATGGGCTCGAATTGCATTCCCATCTTCTTCATTTTTTCCTATTAAATTCCAGGGAACTCTGGAAAAACTCTCCTCCTCAATAGCTTTTTCAATTTCATCCTGCTGCATAGAATCAAAAGCCATACCATCGGGATTCCAGAGTTTGATGCCTACGTATTCAGAAGGGTTGTGAGAAGCTGTTACCATTACCCCACACTCGTAATCTCTTGCTGCGTATGCAAGGGTTGGAGTTGTAACAAGCCCCACTTCTGTAACAGCACAGCCTGAGGCCGTCATGCCCGAAATAAGCGCATGTTCAATCATAGGAGCTGAAACTCTTGGGTCCCTCCCTATAACTGCAGTTTTTTTCCTGCTTCCCAATACAAGCCCGACTTTAAGCGCAAGCTCAGGCGTAATGTCTTCATTAGCTATTCCTCTTATTCCTGAAGATCCAAAGAGTTTCATGTTTCCCACTCCTAGGGTTTGAAGTGTCCTTACTAAAAATATCTTCTATATTTCAACTTTTATTTTTTTACTTTTTTGTTATGGGACTTCGAATTAAATGATCACTAAAGATTTTCAACCTTTTCAGTCTCTTATCTTCTGCAATCACAGGCCTTATCATACGGAATGTATACGAAATTATTCTACAGTAACGCTTTTTGCAAGATTACGCGGTTTGTCAATGGAACAACCCCGAGCAAGAGCAGTGTAATAGGAAAGTAATTGAAGAACGACTATGCTCAGTAAAGGAGCTAACAACTCATCACACTGAGGAATGGTAAGGACAATATCTGCGTATTTGGCAATCTCAGTGTCCTTATTATCGGCTACTGCAATCACTGTTGCATCCCTTGCTTTAACCTCTTTAATATTGCTCAGGACTTTATCATAAGTCTGTCCTCTTGTTGCAATTGTAACTACAGGCGTTCCTTTTTCTATCAGGGCAATTGGCCCATGTTTAAGCTCTCCGGCAGCAAAACCCTCAGCGTGCACGTATGAGATTTCTTTAAGCTTTAAAGCTCCTTCCAGGGCAATCGGATAATTCAGATGCCTGCCAAGGAAGAAATAGCTTTTTGCCTGTGCAAATTTTTCTGCACATTCTTTTACGGTTTCTTTCTGATTAAGAACCTGCTGGATCTGGCCAGGAACTTTCCTGATTGCTGTAATGAACCTTTTAGCGTAATCAGGACTTAATTTCCCTCGTGCAAGGGCAAACTTCACTGCGAGTAAATAGAGTAGAGTAAGCTGGGTGCTGAAAGTCTTTGTTGCGGCCACTCCGATTTCAGGGCCTGCTATAGTATAGAGCACGCTGTTAGTTTCTCTGGTAATTGTGCTTCCTACTACATTTGTAATTGCAACCGTAGGGCAGTTGTAAGACATAATTTCTCTCACTGCTGCCAGGGTATCTGCGGTCTCTCCAGACTGGGTAATTGCAATTGCGAGAGTCCCATCATTCATAACAGGGTTTCTGTACCTGTATTCGGAGCAGATATCGATGTCACAATGAATTCCTGCAAGCTGCTCGAAAAGATATTTCCCAAGCAGGCCTGCATGCCAGGAGGTTCCACATGCCAGAATCTGGATTCTTGAAAGCTTTCGAATTTCCTCATCAGTCAGGTTCAGTTCTTTAAGAGTTATGGCCCCTTCAAGTTCTGAAACTTTACCTGCAAGGGTATTATGGATTGCACTGACCTGTTCATGAATTTCCTTAAGCATGAAATGTTCGTATCCGGCTTTTTCGGCGGCTTCAAAGTCCCACTCGATTTTTTCTATTTTCTTATCTCGCAGGTTCCCTTCTCTATCAAAAATCTGCACATTTGAGGGAGTTAAGACTGCAGTTTCGAAATCGTCTACAAAAATTACATCCCTTGTATAATTAAGAAAAGCAGTTACGTCAGACGCCGCAAAATTTTCTCCATTTCCAAGTCCTATAACTAGAGGACTATCTTTTCGGGCAAGCACCAGCTTTCCAGGTTCATCACTGCAAAGAATTCCGAGTGCATATGACCCTTCGATTTCCTTCAAGGCTTCCCTTAGCCCGGTAAGCAGATTGCATTTTGATTCGGTTCCATCGGGCTTTCCATATATATGTTTATTAAGAAGGTGCGCAACAACTTCGGTATCTGTTTCGGACTTAAACTCATATCCTTCTGCAATTAACCTTTCTTTTAACGACATGTAGTTTTCAATAATTCCATTATGTACTACTGAAATCTTACACGGGTTTCCGGAATTATGCGGATGGGCGTTTACCGTGCTTGGCCTTCCATGAGTTGCCCATCGGGTATGTCCGATTCCTATATTACCTTTTACTTCGGTGGGAATTACAGCCTCAAGGTTTACAATTTTACCTACTGCTTTATAAGTATCAATTCCGCTGCCAAGGATTGATATCCCGGCAGAGTCGTATCCACGGTACTCCAGCTTTTTAAGGGATTCTACGATAACAGATGCAGCAGAATTATTCCCTGCATATCCTACGATTCCACACATTTTTTTACCCCTATTAAGATTAAAGAACTATCGAATGGCGGGAAAGGTTCGTATATATGGTATTCCCAGACTCTACCTGACAGTCTACAGCTACTGTTACTCCGGCCTTTACAAGTACGCTGTTACCAATCCTGTTATCATCTCCAAAGATGGTTCCGAGCCTGGGAGCTCGATGAATATTTCCATTCATAATAATTGACAGACCCTCTTTTTCCTCAACAAAGAAACCTGAACCGATTGTATTATTACTTCCAATTACCGAATTTGCAATCTGCCCATGAGAATAAATTCTACAGTCATTCATTATAATACTGTTTTGAATCTCGGTAAATGATCGGATTGATACATTATCCCCTATTGTAGTAGAGGGTAAAATTACTACACTTGGGCCTATATCACAGTTATCCCCAATAACAACAGGCCCTACAATATAAGTTCCAGAACGGATTTTTGTATTTTTTCCTATTGCTACTTTTCCCCTGATTATTACTCCCTCTTCAACCTCGCTATCTATTTTCAAATTTTTCGCAGCATTAAGAACAATAGCATTTGCTTTTAAGAGATCCCAGGCATGTACAGCATCTAACCATTTCGATTCTGTAGGAACGGATGTGACAGTCTTCCCTTCATCAATCATAAGCTGAAGAGTGTCTGTTATAGCATATTCTCCATTTTCAGATATAGGGGTCTTTTCAATAGTTTCAAAAATTTGTGGAGTGAAAATATAGATGCCAGTATTTACAATACGACTTATATCCCCGGCTCTTTTCTCCAGAATCTTTGTTACCCTCTTTTTTTCTTTCAGTACAACTCCATATCCTGCCGTATTTTCCATTCTCACAGTAAGAAGGCTTGCATCCCCCTCATAATTATTAAGAAGATCCGCTATTGTCTTTGGCTCAACAAGATTGTCTCCATTTAATACCAGGAACTCGGAATCCTCAGAGCCTATTTCCTCTTTTGCCTGCTCTACTGCATGTGCAGTCCCCAGCTGGGCTTTCTGTTCAATATATTTTATATTTACTCCAAAGTTCAAACCGTCTTCAAAGTAGTCCATCACTCTTTCTTTTTCGTATCCTACGACCAATATAATATCCTTAATTCCATTTTTTTCGAGCGAATCAATTACATGCTCCAGAATAGGCCTATTTGCTATAGGGAGCATAACCTTTGAACGAGTGAGAGTAAGAGGCCTGCAGCGTACCCCTTCTCCTGCTGCGAGGATAATAGCTTTCATAAACTTAAAAAACCTTTTTTAGAATTTATACATTACCTTTGAAAGTCTTAACAGAATTAATTTAGACTAAATATATGCAGAATGTTATATGGTTATAAGGGGCAGCTAACAATAAAAAAGTTATGCTTC
>CAZFNE010000024.1:0-5435 GCA_964520335.1 uncultured Methanosarcinales archaeon
AGGCGCGTAATTATATATAACACTTTTTAAAAAATTAACTTTAACCTTAATCAATTTTACTTTACTTCACTGGCATATGCACATGAAAAATGTGATTTAATAAATTAAAATAAATTATTTAGGAAAAAGTTGAAAGTTCGTTTGAGGGAAGGACAAGTAAACTTGTTTTATTCCTATTAAATAGATGGAATATAGCTGGAGAATAAACAGATGGAATAATAGATAGGATATGGTCAAAACAGAAAAAAATTAAATAAAAAAGAATCTGGAAAAATCATTTCGGTTATAATGAAAATTAAATGATGATTACAAATAATGCTTAGATGGGTTTATTTTTCCCTTTTATTCATTTCCTGAATTAAATTGACAGTTTGCCTGTGCAGAGTAACTATGAGATCACTGAGAATTCCGAAAATATACATCTGAAGCCCAAATATAATTAACAGGGCTGTAAGAACCGAAAGAGGGATGCGAGTTATTCCCTGAAGCCATTGGGCTACCACAAAAATTCCGGTAAAAATACCTGCCAGAATAAAGACCGAGCCGATAATTCCAAAGTAAAACATCGGGTTATGGACTTTTGCAAGCCTGTAGATTGTTGAGCCTATCCTGAAGCCATCTTTAATCGGATTTAGTTTGGTCGCTCCTTTTTCATCTCTTGGAAGATAGGTAATTGGAACCTCTTCGACTCTTTGCTTTTTAAGAATGCATTCTACAGAAATTTCAGTCTCAATTTCAAAGCCTGTTTTATTGAGTTCAAGTTCCTTTACGCTTTCAAGGGTAAAAGCACGATAGCCTGAAAGGATATCTTTCAGGGTTACTCCGTAAGCAATGTCGAAAAACAGATTTATAAGACGGTTGCCAATGAGATTTAGTCTTGTAAAAGCGCCGGGAGAATATTTTTCGAGCCTGTTACCTATAACATGCTCAGCTCTGCCTTCCAGAATAGGTTCAAGCATGGAATGCGCATCTTTAGCAAGGTATGTCCCATCCCCATCGATCATCACAATATATGGGCTTTCAAGAATTCCAAAGGCCTGTATCATTGCCTGGCCTTTCCCTTTTCCGGTTTGCAGGATAACTTCTGCGCCTTCGGCCCTGGCAATGTCTGATGTGCCGTCTTTGCTGTTTCCGTCTATTACAAGGATATTGAAGAATCCTTCTTTTTTGAAATCTTTGATAAGCTGCCCTATTGTTGCAGCTTCGTTCAAGGTTGGAATTAAAATACAAACATCTGCGCTGTTCACGGTTTACCCATATCCTTTACCGGAGCCTCTACGCGGGTTACAGAATCCGTTTTTATTTTGAGTATTTTAAGTGCTTTATTAAAAATGATTTTTTCTCCTACAGTGGAGGATAAAAGGAATACCATAGTTTAAAGCTTTCGAAGATTCTGGTAAAATCTCAGATTAAAGATCTGAAGATTTAACAGAAATTTTCTAACTTATTTTCTAACTTATAACAATAACTAGCTAATTGAAATTTATTCACTTGAAAGTTTCCATATTATAGAAACAATGCTAAAATCCTGTACTTATAAAAGTCCCATATTGTCGAGCTGCTGGCGAACGACTTCAACGCCCCTTTCACAATCTTCAGGGGATTTGCCGCCTGTAACTACGAGTTTTCCGGAGCTGAAAATAAGGACGACTACTTTGGGTTCATCTATTCTATATACAAGCCCTGGGAACTGTTCGGGTTCGTATTCAATATTTTCAAGCCCAAGCCCGATTGCAATTGCATTGAGGTTCAGAATAGTGTGAAGGTCTGCAGAAGCAACAATGTTCTGGACAGTAATATCCGGGTTTTCTACGGTTTTTATCCCTATGCCATTTAATTTTTTAGCCATATTGCCTATAACGGTATGGACATCGGCAACGTTCTTTGCTCCTGTACAGACGACTTTTCCTGAAGTAAACACCAGAAATGCAGCTTTAGGATCGGAAACCCTGTAAACAAGCCCTGGAAACTTCTGTTTGTTATATTCAGCTCCTTCGAATTCAGATTCGATAACGGTTAAATCAAATTCTTCAGCAAGTTTTGTGGATGCAACTACATTCTCGATCTTGATGCTAGATTCGCTCATTAGTCAACCCTCAGTATATAAAGCAAGTGTAATATCCTCAAACCGGTATATAAACCTATAGTTAAATACCCTGCATACTATATAAATACATATATATAGGACATAAATCTAATAGAAAAACTTAAATGTAAGGCGCCACTAATTCCAAAAAATTTTAGAGATAAAAAAGCCCCCTGTAACAGTTTAGAAAGAATTAAGTTTCAATTTTTTTAAGGTCTTCAATTAAAGAATCATATTTTTGACAGACTCTCTGAAGCAAGTCCCCGTCCAGGTTCCTGTGAGTAGGTATAAATATCTGAGCCCCTTTATCTATTTTCACTCCATTTTTTGAAGCTCCGTAATCCGGAGCTATAAGTATCCCATGTGTCGAAATTCCAATAGAAAGGTCATTTACTATTTTTGAGACCATTGGGGTTGCAGGCTTTACTTTCTTTTCAATCAGCACTGCAGACGAGACATATTTTTCTCTAAGCTCTTTGATTTTCTGAATACTATCTTTTACGGTTTTTGGATCTACTTCGTCAGGAACCTCTTCTGCAAGTAAAGAAATTGCTTCTACAAGGTCTTCAAACGTTGTAGAATGAACCTCAAGGATTTCTCCGTCACAGTGCTGTCGGACAGTCTCTGAATATCCTGCCGAAATTATTACTATATCTGCTTCAAGCAAGCGAGAAAGCTCCTCTTTTGAAGGAGAATAAGCATTGGCTACGAAATAATCTTTAATTCCGCACATTTGCATTAAAGATTCACACATTGGAGTTACAGCAATAGTCTTCTTTCCTATCCAGAGGTTAATTTCACTTTGTTCTGCCTGAGTCTTTAGAAGGGCAAGAATTTTTTCTTTTATTGCCTTAGGGTCATTTTTCTTAAGCCCGAAGTAATCTGCAAATAGAGAAGTTGTAGAAAGCTGCCTGCTCCTTCCGCAAGGAACTGATTCCACAAAGCCCCGTTCTATAAGCTCTTTGATATGGTCATAGGCTCCACTTCCTCTCATATCAATCAGGTCGGATTGAAGCAGAGGCTGATGATAAGCAATCATAGCAAGAGTTCGGAGCTTAGGGGCTGAAAGTTCTTTTGGGGCAACTTCCCGCATAAGTTCTGAGTATTCAGGCTTGACCTGCATTACATAGCGTTCTCCAAGGTCAAGAATCTCAATTCCCGACTTTCTTAAAGAGTAAGCCTCCATCAGTTCATTTACTGCTAAAAGGACAGTTTTTTTGGGTTTTCCGATTATTTTCGAAAGCTTTTCAAGGCTTACTGCCCTGCCAGCAGCAAAAAGAGCCGCTTCTATGATTTCGAGCTCACTCATAAGGTTTCACGTCCAGAAAGAGATACAGGCTAGTAATTAACAGCAGATTATTGGACCAATATTAAGTTAAATATAAGTGACTAAGTCCGGTCTTTCACTAAATTAGATCTTGACAAATGGCATTAGTTAAATTTATTAATTAATTTTAATTCTGAAAATTAACTTTGTGATTCCGATTTTGTAGTATGGAAAAGCGGGGGGTTGTTTTCAGTAGAAAATCCGGAATCTTCCCCAGGATAGATATAGAGCTCACTGAAAAGTTCCTTCTGAAAAAGCCAGATTTTCCTGTTAGAGGCAAGAAAAAGAAGAGAAAGATAATCCATAATTTTATCTTCACTTGATTCCAGAAATTTTGAAAAAACTACTTCATGCTGCCTGGAAAATAACTCCAAAAGCCTTCCCCATAAAACGGCCAGACGAGCGCTTATAGCTTCTTCGTGTGCAATCCCGAGCACATCTCCGGTAGTAAGCTGGGGCTCTGAAGTATAAATTTCTAGCGAGCTCTGTCGAGCTTTTTTGTCCTTTTTTTTGGAAAGCGTTTTTTCAGCTTTTTTAAGCTCAAGGATTAGCTCACTAAGGGTTACAGGCCTTGTAGAAACACGCCGAACAGGGAGTTTTGGGATAGGGAATTCTTCAGGTTCCGGAAAATCGACTTCCTCAGGAAAGTCCGGATCAAACTCATCAAACTCTTCTTCAACTACAAGGATGCCAGAAGATTTCATACGCAGCAATATAGCAGAGTAAAGAAGAGTTCTTGAAGAGATTCGAAGGTCCATTTTTTGAAGTTCCTCGATTCTTCTAAGGAAAACATCAGTAACCTCTACAATATCAATATCCCAGGGATCTATTTTCCTATGCTGAACAAGCTCGACAAGTATTCCCAGGGGCTCATAAGTCTCAAACTCAGAAATATCAAGGGAATTCAGGTCGATTCCAAGGTCTGAAAGAGTGTTTGAAAGCCCAAAAGAATCGGAATTTGCAGAAAAGAGTTCATTTTCCTGATCGAGTTCTTGAACCCTGGAAGACAAAAGTCTGGGAATATCGAGTATAGTTCCCGGATTGTCTATAAATTCAGCCATTAAGCTTCACTCCCGTAATGCTTGTAATATTATTTTCCTGCATTGTGACCCCTATTGTCCTGCTTGCAGCTTGAATCATAGGTTTCCTTAGAGAAACTACTATAAACTGAACTTTTGACCCGGAATATTTCACTCTTCTCGAAACCCTTTCCACATTCCAGCCGTCAAGAAACATGTCAATTTCATCAAAAGCATAAAATGGAGCCGGCCGGTATTGCTGGATAGCAAAGATAAAGGCAAGTGCAGTAAGGCTTTTTTCTCCCCCTGACATAGCTTCCATCCGCTGGAGAGTCTTCTCTTTTGGCTGGGCCCTTAAAGTCATTCCTCCCCCAAAAGGATCCTCAGGATTTTCAAGCACAAGCTCTCCCATCCCATCTGAAAGCTCCTGGAAAATTTCCTTGAAATTGGAATTTATTGAGGTATAAGCTTCCATAAAGGAATCTCTTTTTAACTGTTCATACTGATCGATGCGTACAAGCAGCTGTTCTCTTTCAGTAAACAGAGTATCTCTTTTTCCCTGAAGGTCGGAAAGCCTGAGTTCTACCTCATTATATTCATCTATTGCCCGCATATTTACCGGTTCAAGCCTGTGAAGGGACTCTTCAAGGGCCTGGATCCGCATGTAGACAGTTTCGCAGCTGGGAACTTCATCAGTTTCTTCAATTCCTCTTCTTGTAATTTCTTCAAGGGACTGTTTCTCCTGGTCTAAGAGCGCATTTTTAGTAGCTGTAAGGGTAAAAACCTGCTGTTTAGCCTTTTCAAGGGTAGTTGAAGCGATACTGACCCTTCGCTTTACAGCATTGTGTTCTGCCTGAACATTTTCCCTTTCTTTTTGAAGCTCCAGAAGCTCGTCAGTAAGTTCAATTTCCCTGCTTTTTTTCTCTTCGAGCTTTTCCTCAAACTCTTTAATCTTTATTTTCAGGGAACTGGCCTTTTCATGCCAGGAGGCTTTCTTTGCATC
>CAZFNE010000024.1:5535-18557 GCA_964520335.1 uncultured Methanosarcinales archaeon
TAATCTTTATTTTCAGGGAACTGGCCTTTTCATGCCAGGAGGCTTTCTTTGCATCGATTTCTTTAATAAGGTCTTTTGCTTCTGCAATTTTCTGCTCAGCATACTCTTTTTCAAGCTCTAATGCATTCAGGCTAGCTTCAGTATCACGAATCCTGCCGTCAAGCCGCCTGAGTTCTTCATCAACAAATTCTAATTTTTTATTTATTTCAGGTAAAGGCGAATCTGCAAGCTTTGTTTCAAGTGCAGTAATCTGGGATTCGAATTCAGAAGCCTGTTTTTCTTTGTCGACCTTTTCCAGGATTACCCTATCCATCTCAGCTTTAAGCTCTGTCCTGGATTCTTCTATTGCTTTAAGGTCAGCCTGTTTTGCTTCAAGAAGCTCTGCAAGCTTGGCTTCCCTGCCTGCAATATCCTGGAGTTCCTGTTCTTTCCGAGAAATTGTGGCTTCACAATCCCGGATTTTCCGGCTCAATTCAAAAACATGGCTTTCGATATTGTCCTGTTTGCTTATTGCTGCATTTCTGCTTGTATCGAGAGCCTTGATTTCTTCTGCAAGTTCAAGCAGCTTATCTTTTTCCGCCGCTGCAAAAGAAATTCCTGATTTCGATGCAATAGAGCCTCCAACCATTGCTCCACTTTTTTCAAGGAGTTCCCCCTCAAGAGTCACCATTCTTGCCTTTCCCATAAGCTGTCGGGCGCTTGCAAGGTCTTCCATTACAAGGGTATCCTGAAATACATACCAGAACGCAGGCTCAAAATTCGGGTCAAATTCTATAAGATCAATTGCATATCCTATAACCCCATTACCATAACTGAGATTATCAAGCCGCCTGGATTCTCTCATCTTGTTGAGGGGAAGAAAAGTTGCTCTTCCTCCTTTTCTGCGCTTCAGGTATTCAATAGCTTCTGCGGCATCGGCATCTGTGTCTACAACGATTGCCTGCATGCGGTTTCCTGCAGCAATTTCAAGTGCTGTTGAATATCTCCTATCAACTTTGCCTAGCTGGGCAATAGTCCCGTGAATTCCAAAAAGATCTTCCTGGCGGGCAGCTCCGATTACCATTTCCACAGCTTTGGAATAGCTTCCCCCATGTTCCGAAGCCCTAACTCTTGCCTCAGTAATTGCATATTCCTGCTGAAGAGTATGAAGTTTACTTTCGAGTTTCCTGACATCTTCTTTAATTCGAAAATGGCTGCTTTCAATATCATCCCTGTCCCGGATAAGGGATTCGAGATTTCCTGAGAGCTTCTCAATCTCGTACTGGACAGAAAGAGTATCGCTGTCAGATGCAGCAACTGCAGCTTCTGCTTCTTTTATCTGGTTTTCAATCTCGCGAAGCTCTGAAGATTTTCTACGGAGAGTGTCAAGAAGTCGATCTTCAGTCCTGATAAGTTCATTTTTTTCATTTTTGGCATTTTCGAGCTTGCTTTTTGCAGCCATAAGCTCGTCCCTGGTAGCTGCAAACTTTGCATCCACATCAGCAATTTTGCTCTGAAGCAACATTCTTTCGGTTTTGCGTTCAGAAAGTTCGGATGCAATACTTTCCTTTCTCAAATTCTCGGCTTCTATTTTTTCTTCGAGTTCCTTTATTTTGCCTTTGGTGGAATCAATTTCTACAAAAGCTTTCCTGCGCCTGGAATCAGCTTCTTCGAGTTCGGATTCTGAAAGCTCAATAGTATCCGTACAGCGCGAAATTTCACCTTTAAGCTCTTCAATTTCTTTTTTGACCTGGAGCTGCTCGTTTTCTCCTTTTTTCTGGATTTCAAGAGACAGATTATCAAGTTTTTCTTCAAGGGCCTGAAGCTCCTTTATTCTCTCATCAAGCAAAACCCGGACTTTTTCAAAATGTTCTTCTTTTCCCGCGAGTTCTTTATCCACATTCAAAAGTTCAGTTCTTGCATCTTTGAGCTTAGAAAGCAGGACATAACCTTCAAATTTAGTTTTTTCAGCTTTGAGAGCCTGATATTTTAGGGCCTGGTCACGTTCTCCAGCCAGTTTATCAAGCTGGACCCTGACTTCTTCAAGTATTATATCTACACGCTCAATCTGCTGCCTGACAACTTCGAGTTCTCCAAGAGCTTTTTGTTTTCGCTCATCAAACTCTGCAACCCCTGCGATTTCATCAATAATTCTCCTTCTCTCAAGAGAAGTCATGGAAGTGATCTGGGTGACATCTCCCTGCATGACTACATTATACCCTTCAGGAGTGACTCCTGCTTTTGAAAGTTGAGAATGGATTTCCCCAAGACTCACGGCTTTCCCATTGAAATAAAAATAGCTATAGTATCCGCTATTTGTTCGTCGGATTTTTCTTGAGATCTCTACTTCATCATTCTCAAGAGGGATTTTCCGGTCAGAATTATCAAAAAGAATTGTAACCTCGGCAAAATCAGGTTTTTTAGCCTCGTCCCCATTATAAATGAGGTCAGTAAGTTTTTCCGCCCGAAGAGTCCTTGAACTGGTCAGTCCGAGCGCAAAGAGGATCCCATCTATTATGTTTGACTTTCCACTTCCATTAGGGCCTGAAATAGTGGTAAAGTCATTATAAAAGGAAATCTTTACTTTTTTCCCGAAGGACTTAAAATTAACAAACTCGATTTCTTTTATATACACAAAATGCCTCTATAGTCTTCACTTTTGAGGGAGTTTCAGATAGCTCGGCCTCGTTATGCCCTGACTTTTTTACGGCTGCACGTAATAAGTTCCGCATCCTCATGTTCTCGCAGATCAACAGATTCATCTACATAATACTGTTTAGAAGTTTTCTCTGCAATTATATATTCACATTTATAATCATTTTCAGGCCTGGGCTTTGTGGAGTTTAATTCTACAGGGGCTTGGGATCTTGGGGGAGGCGCCGGTTTAAAGGATGGATGCCTGAGAGGTTCTGCATTCCCCGAATACTGTTGTGCTATATTCCCTTTAAACCGTCTTTTGTCCCCGCTTTCAGCAATAATGTACTCACATTTTGTTTCGATTTCTTCGTCAAGTTCTTTAGGCTCAACTTGCTGGAGTTTCAGCCGAACTCTTGTACCTGGACCTGGCTGGGGACCGGCTCTCTCTCTAAATTCAACTATATTTTGTCTCGCAGGAGTTTCCTGAAGTCCGGGTTTGGATTTTGGGATTTTGAGTGGAGGAAGATCAAGAGGATCATCAGGAATAGTAAGCTGGAGAGAGGGAGGAGCTGTTATTGGAGGCTTTTTGAAATCCTCAAGCTTTTTAGTAAGATTTTCAACCTCAGCTTCCAGCCTTTTTATAACTATTTTCTGGTCAAGCAATTCCCTGACCAGCCCATCCTGAATCCCAGCAATTTCCCTTATTTTCCGGCCATTTGTTCCAGAATCCTGCTCTTTGGAATTATTCAATTCGGTTTTCAATTCATTCAGAATTGAAGTTTTAAGCAAAGTAGGGTCAGGGATTCCCATCAATTCTGTCCTTATTTCAGACAAAACCATATCTTTTAGGGATTCCTGATCAGAAACATTTTCTATTTCTTCTCGCAGTTCATTGAGAACCGAAATCTTAATAGATTTCTTGAGAGTCTCGAGCTCCTCGTAAGTAACTGATAAGCGCCTTTTAAGCGGAGTATTGTGCACGTCCCTCTGTCCAGTTCTCATAAAATACCTCTTATAGTAGATTGGGGGTTTGATTTGGTTGCCTGCTCTTTTCCCAGCACGCAAAATAAACGTCGTTAAATTAAATTGGGTGATATATACAAATTTAAATAATGTGTACAAAGTAGATGTAATCTTACTTTAAATATATATGGTAATCGATACTATTTTTTTGTTTAAAATTTCTCATAAATAAATAATATGACACACTTTATTAATCTTTCTAAAATATTTAACAATTAGTAATTTCGAAGAATATAAAAAATATAGAATGCATAAAAATGAACTCAGGAGAGTAGATAAGCTCAGGCTCGAATATTTATTGAAAAAGAAATAAGAAAATCCATAGTAAAATTAGCTAAAGATATATACGTTAAAATAAAAGACATAAACTTCAAGTGATTTGAAGAAAAAAATCTAGATTATAGGAATTGAGGAAAATATAAAAAAATATTTACTGTTATAGAATCAGGCCTGATTTAAAATATGATGGAGAAACCGCTGAAAGCTAAAAATTTGCCAAGAAGAAAGTATTTTAAAGCGGGGGACGAAAATAAATAGAATAAATAGTTTTCGGTAATCTTGTAGAAAAGTATTTTGGAATAAAAGGAAATTTCGAATTTTGGCTATAAAGGACTTAGCTGTTAAAGAACAGCTAACTGTTGCAATAGCTACTTACGGATAAAAACGGATAAAATAATATTACCAAAAGTCAGAAAACTTGCAAAATAGGGGAATGAAACCCAAAATTAACCCTGAAAAAGAAAGGATTAAAAAATTGGATTTCAGTTAGGAGTGTAATTTTACGGGGGAAAAGTGTTACTTAACAGGCGGGATAGAATTTTCGAAATCAACTAATACATTTTCCCGTGACTGGATTTTTGAGGGGGTACAGTCCATATCCACGGCAGTTTCATTTACAATGGAACCATGTGTTCCAGTGCTTTCAAGGAAAAATTGAACCTCTTCAACTTCAGGCTCGCGGAAATGATCCATTTCGAAAATATCCATAATAACACTCAACACGTTTTTGTGTAAGTGATTTGTGATTCGGGTCATCGGGATAAACACGATGTACTAAGTATTAGTAATTTTCGGTAGGAACGAAACAATTGGAAAAGAAGTAAACAAGCGTATTAATATATAAATATTGTGCTACAGATATAAGAACGTAACCTTCAATAAATCAACTTTTATACCGATAATATAGTAAATTAGTTTTTTAATATGTCCTTTTTTAGTATAAATAAAGATTTCTTGCTTTACTTTTTACTCCAGGCTTTTCAATAATACAGTTTTTTTGAAGCAAATTTCCTCTGACCTGTAAAATATGAAAAGGAAATTTAAGGATTGAAGGGAGGGCAAAAAATTGAGAGTGGAAAGCAAATACAATTTTTAAAATAGTAAAAAGCCCAGAAAAAAATAAAGAACTGAAGTTAAAGGAAAGCAGGTCCGAAGATTCGGATTAATACTCCGGCTGCAAGGGCTAGAAATATTGTAAAAAGGACTATAAAAGCCATATCTTTTACTCCAAGCTCATGTTTCAGGACTGCAATTGTTGCTACACATGGAATATATATTATTGTGATAACAGCAAACTGGTACATTTGAACCGGAGTCATTACGGCTGCAAAATTCGCTGTACCTGCTAACACTGCAAGAATTTGAAGAGCCATTTCCTTTCTTAGAATTCCAAAGACAAGGGCTGTTGAGGCAAATGCTGGCAAGCCGAGTAGGCCAACAGATATCGGCTCTATTAAATCCTGAAAAATGGTAAGAAGCCCAAGGGAGTCCGCAACCCCAAGAAATGCACTTCCAAGAAGTAAAAGAGGTAAGGCAATAAAGAAAAATTCCCTACTCTTCATCCAGGTTTTTTTCAGGGTGGATTTTAACCCCGGCTTCCTGAGGGGGGTCATTTCCATAATAAAACCGCTTCTCTCACCAGGTAAAGTTCTTCCCAGTATCCAGCCCATAGCCCCGATAATGAAAATCATAAGAACATAAATTGAGACTGCAGGCCAGAAACCTACAAATGTACCAACAAGCCCAAGAATAATAACCGTCCGTGCGGAGCACGGAATAAGTGAAATCAGTAAAGATGCTATTCTTTTTTCTCTTTTTGTTCCAAGCCCATGGACAGCCATAATTGCAGGCACATTACATCCAAAACCCAGAACCAGAGGAATTACCGCTCTTCCGTGAAGTCCAAGCTTATGGGTTATGTTATCCAGGAGAAAAGCTGCCCTGGTCAGATAACCGGAATCTTCGAATATGGAAAGTATAGCATAAAAAACTGCGATATAAGGAATTGCAATTGCAAACCCTGCCTCTATTCCCCGCAGGGAGTAAAGGATAAGGTTTCTCAGGATAGGTGGCATGCCTGCAGTCATGTTCTCTACAGGCAAGATAATGTGAGGTTCAAAAATATCGTTTACAATCCAGGTCTCAAGAAAGCCTCCTACCTTAAAGACAAGGAGAAAAGTGAGAAGGAGAGCAGAAATGAGTACCAGGATTCCGAAATTCGGGGAGGTAAGTATTGAGTCTATCCGTTCCCTTAAATTTTTTTTGGGTTCGAACCTTGAGGTTACGCTGTCCGTTATGTATCCGGCTTCTCCATAGATATCTCTTGCAACTGTATCAGGAACAGAAATTCCATGTTCCATTTCTAGGTTTTGCCTTAGACGCCTGGCAGATGACAGAAGGGCATGCGCTTCAGGCGGCATACAGCAAAGATCTACAAATTCAGCATCATTCAGGAGTGCCGCGGTCTTTACACTTGGGGAAGAATCGGGAAAAGAATAGTCAAGAGTTGAAAGCGCTTGCTTTATCCAGTGGCTGTATCCAATCCTGTGGTGTTTCTGTTTTTTTCCTTTTTGTCCAAGGGCTACAAGCATTACCTCATCAAGCCCTACTCCCCAGATAGCAACTGTTGGGACAACTGGCAGGCCAAGTAACTCAGAAAGGCTCTCTGAATCTATAAGAATTCCAAGGTCTGCAGCCAGATCCACCTGATTCAATGCAATAACCATGGGAATGTTAAGTTCCAGAAGCTGAAGAGTCAAAAAAAGATTTCTTTCAAGCCTGCTTGCGTCCAGGACGTTGACAATAACATCCGGAGCATCTTGAATAAGAAACTTTTTTGTCACTTTCTCATCTTCATTTGCAACTCCAAGCGAATAGATTCCAGGAAGGTCAACTACTTCGACAGTTTTTCCCCTGGCCTTTACAATCCCTTTCTTAAGAGCGACCGTAGTTCCTGGATAATTTGAAACTTCAACTCCTACGCCTGTAAGCCTGCTGAAGAAAACACTTTTCCCAACACTGGGATTTCCTATAAAAGCAACTGTCATATAATAAGGACTTTTATCCTGTTTCTCAGTACCAGGAACACAGCATGAGCTTGAAATTCCAACCACGTCCCCTTAAAAGCGCCACATGCCAATTGTTTCTGCGGAATAATTGACTCATAGATATGTTTAATATTCCTTTTTAATATACTTTTAATATATTTTTATAATATTTTAATACAGAACTTTTTAAATTATATGCTCTTGGGATTGGGGCTTACGAAAATTTTCTTGGCGATATCTCTTCCAAGTGCAACTTCTGAGCCTACTGCTATGACCGAAATACAACCCTGTTTTTGTTTACGTCTTACTTCTATGTCTTCGCCTGTAAGAATTCCGAGAGAATTCAGACGCTCTTTGGTTTCTCTTGGCAACGTTACTCTGGCAACCCTGCCAGAACTTCCTTCTTCCATCTCGTCAAGGGGAATGAAACTTTCTTCTTTTTTGATATTGTTTTTATCAAGGTTGATAGGGTTTCCATCAGGACAGTATTCCGGGTTTCCCAGAAAATCATAAATTTTTTCGAGAACAGCATCGGAAACTGCATGCTCAAGCTCGCAGGCTTCTTTATGGGCATGTTTCCGATCAAAATTAAGAACCTCAACTAAAAATGTTTCAAGCACCTGATGTTTCCTTTTAATTTTTAAAGCTTCATCAGTCCCTTTTTCTGTAAGCTCGACTCCCTGATAAGGAGTATATTCTACAAGCCCCGAGGAGTTTAACTTTTTTACCATTTCAGTCACACTCGGGGGAGATACATTAAGTTCCTCAGAGATCTGTTTAGTTTTTGCAGGGCCCTGATTTTTCCTGATAAGATAGAGAATAGTTTCAAGATATTCTTCAAATCGATCCGTATGCATTAACACCATCCCGCCATTAGAGGCCTGATCTCAGACCAGAAAAATTAGGACAACCTAAACACATAGCAGCTTGAATAAATAATTTTTGGTTTTACTATGTGAGGATTTGCCACTTCAAAGGCTAAAAATATAGGAATCCTGAAAAAATTCAGGAGTTCGCCTTTTCAGAAGTAATTGACCGCAGGACAGCAATTTCATTACAATCCGGAAATTTCGGGCATCTTACGCATCCGGACCAGATTTTTCTTGGCAAACTATTTTTATCCACAATCCTGAAACCTAAAGTTTCAAAAAACTCGGGCACATATGTGAGTGCAAATACTTCCTTCATGCCAAGAGTTTCAGCTTCTTCAAGGCAGGCAGAAACAAGTTTTGTACCTACTCCCTTTCTTGCACAATCAGGCTTAACTGCAAGCGCAAGAATTTCTGCAAGATCTTCCCAAACTATGTGCAGGGCACAGCAACCTACAACTTCCTTATCAATCTCACAGATGTAATAATCTCTTATATTCTCATATATCTCGCTCAAAGAGCGAGCAAGCATGAGCTCATCTTTGGAATAAGCACTAATGATTTGCTTCATTACAACAACATCGTTTACCCTGGCTTTCCTGATCAATTTTTTTCCTCTTAAGTAGCGTTTTATAGGGATCTATCTTCTGATAAGTGGATTCTTCTAAATATTTCCTGCTCTGGTAATATGTATTGGACTTTATTATTTTCCAATTGAAGAGTATATCTCTTTAAAATAAGAAATTTTTCCATAGTTTATGCAAAAGAATCCAGATTTCAGAGAGACTTACTTTTCTTATTAAAGAAATTCAAAAAATGTCTAAAGTATTTCTTAATTCAAAATCCTAGATAAAGCTCAATCTTGATAAAAACAAATAAAAGCAGTCTAAAGAAAGCTAGCGGGCGCGAAGGGATTTGAACCCCCGATTTACAGCTTAGGAGGCTGCCGCCATATCCGGGCTAGGCCACGCGCCCTCAAATCGACTCCTGAAAATACAGCACTTTAATGGTCTGCTCATTTGTATTTCAGGTGAAGTATTCATAATACCGGTATAAGATATATATTTATTTATCGCTTCAAAAAGGAAAAAACTTCATCCAGAGGATAAGAGCCGGGTATTCTAGAAAGTTTTAAATCAAATGTAAACCATCCAGAATATCCTGGTTAACAATGTCCTTATATCTCCGAGAATTATGTATTCCTGGGAGTTAAAAGGGTACTTATGGGATTAGCATCTGGCACAGGCTCTAAGGCCAGATATGATTTCAGGTAAGGGCTTACTTTCATCCAGATAACACAATCTAACATTGCTCGCCCACTCAAAAATATCCACTCACGAATCTCAAGCTTGGAATGCTTGCCAGAATTATTGGAATTTGAAAAAAATAAAAAGCTGAGTAAAGAATGAAAAGAGGAAAAAGCATGCAGATAAAAAACAGCCACCCCTACTCATCCCACACTCCTGAACTCAGAATGATGGTATTTGCGTCTCTTTTTGCAGCTTTGACTGCAGCAGGTGCATACATCCAGATCCCTATACCCTTTTCTCCGGTGCCTTTCACATTACAGGTTTTATTTGTATTACTTGCAGGCAGCATGCTAAAAAGTAAATGGGGAAGCTTAAGCATGATAGTATATGCCCTTCTTGGAATAGCAGGACTTCCAGTTTTTTCAGGAGGCAGTTCCGGAATAGGCGTCATTCTGGGACCCACAGGCGGATACATAATCGGTTTCATTTTAGCTGCTTATGTAATAGGAAAGCTTTCAGAAAAAACTGAAAATAATTCCAGGCGCAGGTTTGTAATCAATTCCTTTAACATGAGCATAGGGATCCTGGTTATTTACTCATGCGGCGTTTTCCAGTTAATGATGGTAGCTGAAATGGGCTTCAGTACAGCTTTTGCGCTTGGAGTGTTCCCTTTCCTGCCCGGGGAAATTTTAAAGACTGCAGTTGCGGCGTATATTGCTTCTACACGTCAATTATAAACTTCCGGCTTCCAGGGCTACCCTGGCCCAAATGATTTTTTCAAGATAATAAAACAAACAGAGTGTATGAATTTGATTAAATATGATCAGGCTTGAAAAAGTAAGTTATAGTTATCCGGATGGAACCCCTGCACTTGAAGATGTGAGTTTCACAATAAAAAAAGGGGAATTTGTAGGAATAATAGGCAAGAACGGCAGTGGGAAGTCTACGCTCGCCCTTCACCTTAACGGACTTTTAAAGCCTCAAAAAGGAAGTATAATGATAAGAGGAATGGATACCCGGGATCCTTCAAACGTATTTGGAATTAGGAAATTTGTAGGAATTGTCTTCCAAAATCCTGAAACCCAGTTCGTTGGCCGGACAGTAGAAGAAGATCTGGCTTTTGGCCCTGAAAATCTCTGTTTTCCTCCTGTTGAGATAAGAAAATGCGTGGATATGGCCCTTGCAGAAACAGGTTTTGAGAAATACAGGCATCATTCCCCAAGAACCCTGAGTGGAGGGCAGGGGCAATGCGTAGCTCTGGCCGGAATTCTTGCAATGAGGCCTGAATGCCTGATTTTTGATGAAGTAACGTCTATGCTTGATCCCAGTTCTGGAATTTCCGTACTTAAACACGTAAAAAGGCTCAAGGAAAGAGGAAAAACCATTATATATATAACCCATAACCTTGAAGAGCTTCATGCCGCAGATAGAATTCTTGTTATGGAAAAGGGAAAATTAGTACTCCAAGGTAGCCCTGAAGAAGTCTTTTCAGAAAGTTACCTTTCAGAACTCGGATTAACTTTGCCTTCCCTTTATGAATTATCTGCCCGGCTTAAAGAGTACGGAATTGAAATCCCCTGGGAGAAAACCTTTTCCCCCGAAAGCTTTGCGGAGGAGATATGCCAATTATTCTTGAAAACGTAAGTTTTTCATATTCTAAAAAAACTCCTCTCGAAACCCCGGCTTTAAGGAATATTTCCCTGCATATAGAAAAAGGAGAATTTATAGGGATTCTGGGAGAAAAAGGAGCAGGCAAATCCACTCTTTTAAAAATATTAAATGGGCTTTTAAAACCTGAAACAGGATCTGTGCGTGTAGATGGACTGGAACCTTCTTCAAAAGCGGCTAAACGCAAAATAGGGATGGTTTTCCAGCAGGCCGCAGACCAGCTTTTTTGCAGGACGGTTTATGAAGAAATAGCCTTCGGGCTCTTAAATTTTGGCTACTCGAAAAAAGAGACGGAAGAAAGAGTACTTGAAGCGATTGAGGCTGTGTCTCTTGATACATCGATGCTCTCCCGGGACCCATTCAGCCTGAGTGGAGGAGAAATGCAAAGAGTTGCCCTGGCAAGTGCCCTTGCACTAAGGCCAGATTATTTAGTGCTCGACGAACCTATAACAGGCCTTGACCCTGCTGGAAAAAAAGAAATCCTTGAAGCTTTGAAAAAAGCAAAGGAAAGGGGAGCCGGAATAATAACAGTTACCCATAACCTCAGAAGTTTTTTCCCCCTGCTGGAAAAAATCGTACTGCTTAGAGAAGGAAGAATAGTTTTCATGGGGAGCAGGGAAGACTACCTCGACACAAATTCAGAGCTTCTTCCTCCCATTGCTTCGATGATGAAAGAACTCAAAATAAGAGGACTACCAGTAAATCCGTCCATGTTTACAGTTGAAGATGTACTTGAAGAAATATTAAGGATAAAAATGGGAATCAAAAATAAAGGCTGCTATGAAAAAGAAACTAAAACTGAAAAACAGTTTGGATAAAATTCCGAAAGGAAAAGTTTCAAAAGCAAACCCTGAAGGAAAGATGAAAAGAGATGCATGAGCCTGTTTTCAGTTATGTGCCAGGAACCTCCTTTCTGCACAAACTGGACCCGAGAACAAAAATTATAGCCGTAATGCTTCTTGGAGTCCTTGCATTCAGAGTTGTAAACTTTGCAGGATTAGGAGCCCTTTTCTTTCTATTTTTTGCCCTTGCCTTATCTTCGAAACTGCCGGCCTTTGTATTTATAAGAGCAGTTCAGCCTATGCTGCTTTTTATAACTTTCATATTCCTCATGCAGTTGCTTTTTACAGCCGGGGAACCCTTTGTCTCAATATGGATTTTTCAGCCAAGCCTGGAAGGCTTTGAAAAAGGGATTAAGCTTGTAGCTCGATTTATACTTCTTCTTCTTTTTGCAGCGCTTTTAACAGCCAGTACCGATCCCTCAGCAATTACCTGCGGAGTGGAAAGGATGCTTCGTCCCTTCCCTCTTCACTGGCTCGGAATAAGTTCTTACGAGCTTGCTACAATGATGAATATCGCAATAGCCTTTCTCCCTCTTCTCTTTGAAAGGGTCGAACGCACAAAGGCTGCCCAGGCTGCTCGCGGGATGGATTTTGTAAAAAACCCTTTTCGTTCGATTCCTGCACTTACAATCCCCCTGCTAAGAGGAGTGATAAGGGATGCAGAAGAACTGGCTCTTGCAATGGAAAGTAGAGGCTATCAGGGAAAATGCCGAACCTCACTTTATGAGCTTTCCATGCAAAAAATGGATTGGATAGCTCTTTTTGTCCTCGTGATTATTTCAGTGCTTATTGCTAACCTTTAAAAACTGCCCCCATGTGTAGAAATCAATCAGATGATAGGCTGAAAATATGGAATGAAGAAAGAGTAACGAGTATAGGTCTCGAATAGATCCTGATTTTTTGTTAGACTGATCTTTGTTTAAAATCAAAAATGTATTAGTAGATGAACGATTGTTCATATGTTCATGGACGAAAAGTGCGAAAGGGTTAATAAAAAAGAAATTGATTGTCTCTTAAAACGGGTTCCTGATCCGGAAAATATAGTAAAAATATCTGCTGTATTTCAGGCCCTTCAATCAGACACCCGCCTTAGAATTCTCTTTTTATTAAGGCAAAAAGAAATGTGCGTTTGTGAACTTGAACAGGCTCTTGAGGTTACACAGTCTGCAATCTCCCACAGCCTGCGTACTCTAAGGCAGCTTGGCCTTGTAAGGGTTAGAAAAGAAGGAAAATTTACGGTTTACTACATTGCAGACGAGCACGTGAGTACGTTAATTGAGATGTGTCTTGAACATGTGGAGGAAAAAACATGAGTTTAGAGATTCTGAATTCTTTTTTCGCCCTTGTGTTTGGAATTTTGCTTGCCTGCTGGGATATTTTTGTAGAAGCTGCTCCTTATCTGATTTTTGGTTTTGGGATTGCAGGAAT
>CAZFNE010000025.1:0-18529 GCA_964520335.1 uncultured Methanosarcinales archaeon
TCTTCACATTAATTAATTCCTAATTATGGATTTATCTTGGAATCGAAGCACTAGTAATGCCGCCCTGATCAAGATCTATTAGAGTTGAATCTACTGAAGTGTCAAAATCATCATGAGACTCTATATACCCAGTTACTAAAACAATTATAGTGACTACTGTAAGAAGAACCTCCAAACGCGTCATCTTATCCCTGCCTCAACCCTTATTGATATACTGATTACAAGTTAGAAATTTATTTTTTCATAAATCTAATATAATTTGGAATAAAAGCTGTGATGTGCACTATTCTTAAAAACTAAACTTAAACAGCCTTTCAATTACATTCTTAGAGCTTAAAAAATTACCGAAATTTGGAAATTAAAAAAGGATTTGTACTTTATCTTGGCTTAAATAGAAGCAGAAAAAGCTAATTTTACATAGTAAAATAAAACAATATATTGTACTATAATAATATTTTAAGGATTTCTTAAAGACTAATTATGTGTATTCAACCTGCTTCTCATCCACCTAAAGGGTAGGTATTCGTAGTCTTCTGCACTCCCATTGCAATAAAAAACTTGTTCCTATGTCTTTTTTGGAACTAAGTATAATTGTTTCTTAATTTGTTTCCGTGCAACTTTAATAGTCAGGCGGTATAAACTAAATAAGCTGCTTTTATCTATAAAATTTTATTATGCTCAAAATTATTAGCAAATAACTATCTAATAAACAATTAAAACAAATATTAAATGATGAAAAATTAAAAGAGCAGCCAGGGAAAGAAAGGGGGCACTTGGAGTGGTAGATACATTTGATATGGCAGTTTTTTGGGCTGTAGTAATGGCTCGTTTTTTATTACCGCTTACTATTCCTAAATATCCCCTTCCAGGTGTTCTCGCCTGTCTGATACTCGATGGAGTTGATCAGACAATTTTCCAGCAGTTTACAAGTTTACCCCTTGAAGGTTATCAAAGTTATGATAAAGCACTTGATAACTTGATATTTACTACCTGACAATTACGTATCTATCAACTTTACGCAACTGGTCAAACCTATTTGCATTCAGGGTAAGCCGCTTCCTTTTCTATTACAGATTGGTTGGTGTAGTACTTTTCGAATTATTAGAATCAAGAACGCTGCTACTTATTTTCCCAAATACTTTTGAGTATTTCTTTATCTTTTATGAGGTTGTAAGGTTAAAATGGGATCCAGAAGTCCTGACAAAAAAGAAATCAATTTTGGCTGCGGCTCTGATCTGGATTTTTATTAAGCTTCCGCAAGAATACTGGATACATATAGCAAAACTGGATACAACTGACCTTTTAAGGGCCAACCCTTCATATATATTTTTGTTTGTTGGTTATACTATATTCCTGCTCTTTCTAGCGTGGATCTTGCTAAGGGACCTTCCTCCTATGAAATCAGGGTTTTCTATTGCTGCCAAGCCAGTGCCAACATTCTTGTCTGGAAATAAAACAAATTCTGGTACAAATGTTGCTACAAATACTGGTACGCAAACATATGGCAGTGAAAAAATCGAAACTCCAAAGGAAAAAATTGCCAGGAAAATTTCATCTGAAAAATTTTTTAATGGCGCTTTATTTGAGAAAATAATCCTTATTTCTCTTATAGGCATAATTTTCGCACAGGTGCTCCCTGAGGTCAGGTCAACTAATCTCCAACTTGCAATAGGAACTGCCATACTTGTAATTCTCAATACAATATTGAGTCACTGGCTGGCCAGGCGTGGAAACCACTGGAAATCAATTACTCAGGAGTTTATTATAATGGCTGCGGTAAACCTGGGCCTTGTTCTTTCCATTGATTACCTGCTGCCAAGGTATAATGGCTCAATAAATCTGTCAAATACACTTTTTTTCATTCTTCTTCTGACATTAATTATTACATTATATGACAGGTACCGCAGGACTCATTTCTGGACCCAGATCGAAGAGAAAACTTCTTCCTCTGAATAAATTTTACAGATTTCTTTTTTTCAAATTATATTTTAAGGAACTATTTGAATTATGAGGATATTCTTTAAAACCATTTAGGAATTAATTTTGGATAGTGTCGTCCTGTTTTCCTTTAAAATATAAATTCTTTAATTTCATGCCCAAAGGAAAGATCAAGATTTGCAGGTTTCAAATCAATTTTCTGCAGGTTTAAAATTTCTTCAAGAGAAAAGACAGCATATTTACTTTTTGTTTTCCTGTATCTTTCGAGTTCTTCATAATCAAAATAGAGATTATCGTAACTCATTACATGTCTGAACCATTCAAAAGGTATGGGGAAATTTAACAAAAGAGGAATAGCATTTTCAAAATAGGTTCTGCAGGCTTTTTTTCTAGATAGTTTGCACCATTTGTCGATTGTAAAATTGATTTTTTCAATCTCTACTTTAAAAATAATAGGATAGATTTTGCATAAGACCGGTTTAAAATGCCTGCACTCACAGACCTCGTTTTCTTCGTTTAGAAAAGGACATAATTTGCCCAATTTTAAGACATGTATTAAAGTTCCATCATCCATTCTTAAAGTATCGAGGTATTGAGTTTCAAATTCTAGGACACTAAGGCCTAGCTTTTCTGCCATATATTCCTTCTCTCCGGGTAGAAGAGTTCCTATTTTATTCCGTTCACAGGCTCCCCCACATTCCCTGCAGGTGTTAAAAGTAATTTGGTTACTTCCACCAAACATCTTGTGAAAGCTCTCATACATACCCACGGGTATATCATTAAATTTCAATTTAAAAACCTCGCCTTTCCGAATAGTGATATTGAACATATTTTTTTTAAGTTGTATTTACATGTATGCTCACGGAAAGCTTATTTTGTCAGGTATAAAAATTGAAAAACAGACTTGACTTTATGATAAAAATTTCGGAGAGCATTCTACTTTTAGAATTATTTCTGATATAAAAATATTACGAATCTTTATAATATTATTTTTGAAGTATATGTTAGAAAATGTTAAATGAATAAATTAATAAGTAATATTTTAAGTAACTAAATAGAAAAGTAGGCTGATTCTCAGCCTGAAAGCACTGTTTGCGGCGAGACATTAATATTTAAACGGATTTTTAAGTCCAATTTATTAGCCCATAGATTTAGGCCAGTAGAGGGCTGTGGTACTCAGGTATTCTATTGTGGTTAAAATTGTTCAATATTTTGGTCAGGGAAATACCTCTTTAAAAAACGAATGGATTTAAAGTCAATGTCTTTCCTGCTTCTGGATTATTTTTGGAAAAATTATAAAGGAGTTGCTAATAAAATTCCTTATAAAAAGAAACTCCTTCATGGAAAACCCTGAACAGATTTAAGGAAAAAGATGCAGGAGTTATGAATACTTTATTTTTTAGAACGTAGAGATCTCAGCATTTTTTCTTATATCTTTTGCGTTACTCATATCTTAATGCATCCACTGGTTTTAATTTCGATGCCCTGTACGCTGGAACTACTCCAGAAATAATGCCTATTACAACTGCCAGCCCAAGCCCAAAGAGCATAAGGTGAGGAGAAAGGGAAATCCCTGTTCCACTCCCTGACCGCATCAAAGTCACGCCAAGCATCGGAAAAAGTGCTGAAACTAATGCTCCGAGCATGACCCCGAAAATGCCTCCAACAAGCCCTACCATTGCAGAATTAAAGAGGAAAATCATTAGAATATCCCTGTTTTTCGCCCCTATTGCCTTCATTGTTCCTATTTCCTTTGTTTTTTCCAGGACAGAGGTAAACATGGTATTTGCAATACCAACGGCTCCTACAAGCAGGGATACGGCTGCAATTGCCCCAAGGAAAAGAGTCATGGAATTTGTCATTTCGGTCACAGACTCTGCCATGGATTTTGAAGCTGTAACTGAAAAATCCCTCTCATCTTCCCGAATAATATGCCTTGAAACCATGAGCTTATCCACGATTTCTTCCATGACAGTGTCTACTACATCCTCACTTTTGGCCTTTACAGTAATAGTATCGAAAACGTCTTTTTCTGAATCTTCAATTATATTTACTGCTCCATCAATTGGTATATAGATACTTCTGTCTCCCCCACTTCCGTCACTTTCTTTCAGGATTCCAACAACACGCACCGATTTCTCATTAATTGTAATAACCTGGTTAATTCCAATATCCTGATCAAAAACTCCGCTTGCAACCCCACTTCCTATGACTGCAACGTTTTTATCCGCCGGCTCAAGTAACCTTCCTGACTGGGTTTCCAGAGTTGACATGTACCTCCAGACCTGAGGGTCTACGCCTGTTATTGATAGAGACGCGTTCTGTCCTGCATAATTTACATCTTCTCTGCCTGAAATCTGTCCGGAGATGTACTGAATTCCTTCTATGCTCTGAAGTGCAGCAATATCATCTTCTGTTAATTCGACATCGCTCGTTGTAGTAGTTCTATCTCTGAACCCTCCCCCTCCATGACCAGGCATATTTGATGTTGCTTTCGTATACCCTGGAGAGATCGTTATCTTTGTCAGGTCCATTTTTGCAAGCCTGCTCTGGACCTGTTCTTCCATAGCATCCCCAAGGGAAAGAATGCCAACAACAGCTCCAACCCCAATTACTATTCCTATAATAGTGAGCCAGCTTCGGAGTTTGCTGTGCAGAAGCATGTTCAGAGCCATTTTAAGGTAGCTTGAATTTCTCATTTCAATTCTTTCCTTTTTACTTCTTTCCTTCTAAGACTTTAGATGCCTGTAACCTCAGTTACTAATTTCACTGCCTGGGAGTTGTGTTCTGGCTTTCAGTTTTCGAATCCATATTATATTCAGGCTTTTTTTTCGGCCAGGCCTGTTTTTTCCTGCGGTATAGGAAAACCCCTGCCCCAACAAGTAATACTAAAAGAATATAAAGCAGGTAAGAACCAGAGCCAAAACTACTACCGGCTGCCCCCTTTCGGTTTCCGGAATTAGACCCTGCTGTTGTATTGGTCTGAATCACCACTTCCTTATCAACTGTCAGCCTCTCTCCTTTTGCATCCGTGTACTCGATCTGGACTTTTAAAGGATTTGAACCCATAGGAGCAAAGGCAGCCGAACTAAAATTATCTCCGGACGCAGCTTTTGCAGCATTAGCCTGCCCTCCCTGCATTCCACTTTGACTGTCATCTTTTCCCTGCTTATTTACGACATTAAAAGACGCGATGGTGTAATCCCCTTTCTCAAGATTTCCTACAATGCTTGATGAACTTCCTGTTACACTATACCCGGCCTGTTCAGGAATTGAGACCTTTACAGAGTAGGCCATATTATTGCCAACATTTGCAACCGAAAGGGAAAGCCCTCCTGCATCACTTTCTGAAAAGGAGACATCGAAGTCTGTTTCCCCTCCTACGAAAAGCCCTGCCGTAGTCTGGATACTTTTCTCCTTGGACTCATAGTCTTCAAAACTCAGGTTTATATTAAGGGTATAAAGCCCGGGCTGGGCATTTACATCTGCCATGACGGAATAAGCTACTGTTACGGATTGTCCAGGTTCGAGATATTTAATATATTTAGTATTATCCGAGTATACAGGCAAGATAACGCCTTTTGGATCTTTCCAGGAAACAACCATGTTTTTCAGAGGAGAATTTCCCGTATTGGTTATAATAAACTCAAGGGGCTCTTCTTTTGCCAGGTCAATACTGGCTTTATTTATAGTTACAATCTGTGCGTATTCTTTGCCCCTTACTTCAAGCTGTACAGTTTTTGTAGTGGCAATTGTGTTTGATGAAGCCCCGCTTTCTTTAGCAGTAGTCGTAATATCAAGGTTATATGTGCCTTCTGAAGCATTGGAATCTGTCATTAGCTTGAATTTAAGGATAGTAGCATCTTCATTGTCTTGCCTGGCACTCAAATATGAAACCTGTTTTTCAAGGGTTTCTCCAGACAGCTTGCTGAGAGGATATTCTGGATTGACCTTAACATTAATATTTTTCAGATCAGTATTTCCTATATTCTGTACGCTAACTGTGAGTTCAACAGGTTCTCCTGGACGGGCTGCATCAGGGTTCTGATTGGTCAGAGTTACCTGTAATGATGAGGAATCGATATTCCCATTTGAAGCAAAAGCTGTTCCTGTTCCAAGAAATAGGCTTGCTGCAATTAGCAGTAAAAAGATGTATAAAGACCCCTTTTTCATTTTTATATTCCCTCTGTTTAAATTAAATTATTATTTATTGATTTTTTAAATTTCCCTTATTTTTTTTGCTGTTCTATCTTTTCGATCTCTCCATCTCGAATGTAAACAACCCTTGTTGCATATTTGACAATATCAAGGTCATGTGTTACAATAATGATTGTTTTTCCTTCTTTTTCGTGAAGTTTATTTAAAAACTCCAGAATATAATCCCCGGTTTTTGTGTCAAGGTTACCTGTGGGCTCATCTGCCAGGATTATAGGAGGATTTGCAGCAAGCGAGCGGGCAATAGCAACCCTTTGCCGCTGCCCGCCTGAGAGCTGGGAGGGCAGGTTTTTTTTCTTATCTGAAAGCCCTACTATTTCAAGTAAAAATGCAGTTTTTCTCCTGGCAAGCTGCAGGTTTTCCTCCTGAAATTCAAGAGGCAAAAGAATATTTTCTTCAGTGTTCAAAGTAGGGATAAGATTAAAATTCTGGAAAATGAAGCCTATCATCCTTCCCCTTATCAAGGCAAGTTCAGACTCGTCAAGTTCCGAAATGTCTTTTGAATTAAGGTAAACGTTCCCCATTGAGGGCAGGTCAAGGCAGCCGAGAAGGTTCATAAGTGTACTTTTCCCACTTCCACTGGGCCCAAGTACAACTAAAAATTCTCCTTCATATATTTCCAGGTCTATCCCTTTCAGAGCTGCAAATTCGACTTCTCCCATCTCGTAAATTTTCCAGACATTCCTTAATTTTAGGAGAGGAGTATCTATTAATTGAGAATTTCTCAATTCAACATCTCCTTTAGGCGAGTTGGTAAGATATGGATTATTTTCCAGGTTCTGCTCTGATCCAATTTTCTGGACGGTTTGCTGCAAGTTCTCATTTGCTCCGTTTTCTGGATCTCTTATTAACGTAGAAGCCTTTTCTAGCAGGCCCGTAATTTTTGAGAGCCCCAATTTTACTCTTAAAGATCCTGTAATTTTATTAGAAGTCATAAAACCCTCTAGAAGCGGACTGCTTATCGCTGAAAAACAGATATGATATTAAACCAAATTTGTACAAAAAGGGATGATTTCAGGATAATTGATTATTTGTATTTGATTCTATTTTAAAGTTTTACGAAATATTATAAATGTTTATCTGCCTTTACAGTTTTCCTTTACAGTTTTATACCTAGAATGCCTGCCTGACAGTTTGTATTTATCAAACTGCTTGTAATTCGGCAACAAGAAAGAGTTGTTTTTGAAAATTAAACATATTTTATCTCTTTCATTCTACTTCATAAACCCATTTTGTCAATTTTTCATCCATTTTTCCTTATCCATTTATATCGTCCACTTCACTGGAATCCAGTTTATTTCCTTAAGCATATTTTTAATACTTAACCGATATCGAGTAGTTTTCGATGCATAGCTTCACTGAATTTATTAATGTGATTATTACAACTATTTTTACAAAAAATTAGATTGTAGAGTAGATTTTTTATAGAGTAGATATTTAATCAAGATTTTTTTGGAATTTTTAGATCTCTGGGCTTTTGATTTGATTATAAAGATCTTATTTTTAACTTATAGGGGTTTAATTAGACCTTTAACTGGTCCAATTAAACCGGACATAGCTCTGGTACTCTGAGGCATTGATGCGCACTATGCCTCATTTCCTTTGGTGGAGGGTTTTTAACTGCTTCCTGCTTACAGCTTCAATGGAAATTTCTGAACCAAGTAAAGGGTTCCTAATTTTTGGCAAGGTATATTCAGGCTTTTCGAATTTATATCCGAAGCGCCTAATGTAGTGGAGGGACCCTGCTTTTAAGGTTCCTTTTGATTCAGGTTTTTTCATTGAAATTTCATACTTAGCGGTTTCCAGATAGGGTACATTTTATCTGTTAAGCGCCTTAGAGGTGGCAGTTACTTTCTTATAGGCGATTTAATAATAAAAGCATACTTAAGCCGATACAGGCAATATAGAGGATA
Source organism: uncultured Methanosarcinales archaeon (assembly GCA_964520335.1). Taxonomy (GTDB): domain Archaea; phylum Halobacteriota; class Methanosarcinia; order Methanosarcinales; family Methanosarcinaceae; genus Methanosarcina. Next base: position 8,067 of record CAZFNE010000025.1, read on the forward strand.
AATTTAGAGATAAAGCTTTAATGGGCCTCACCCTTCAAATCCATTCTTTAATATTACCCCCAATGTAAGCTAGAAGAACAATAAAGGTTTAATTCCAGAAAAATCAGGTACAGAGTTCTAACAGTTATAAGTAGAATTTTAGGGCTGCTCTGAGAAAAAGAAAGCTAATTCTTTTTTTGTATTCTTCACTTATTTACCTATATTTATTTTTTAATCGTTCTATTTATTTATATATTTTTGCAGATATTTATTTATATTTTAGTTTGGAGAACTTCGAATCATGAATATCCTGCAAAATTTAAAACTTAAAATTACGATACTCATAGTTTTAGACATTAAACTTGTAATTGCATGCAATTACCTCTCCCAGAAGATAGGGTATTACCTACATGTATCCCCAATAAAATATGAAGTTGAATACAACGAGTAAAAAAACAAATAAAAAAAAAGATAATTTTATTATGAAAACCCAGAAAAGTTATTTTTTGAGGTTTAGCGCTCTTCATCCTTTATTATGACAATGTTTCCCCGCCCTCGCTTGAATTTTTCAATTAACTCTCTTCTTTCAAGGTCAGCAAGCATAAGACTTACTTTTCCTTCAGAATACTTCAGTTTACTGCGCAGGTTTTTCTGGGTGATCCTACCTCCCTGGCCACGAATTATATCCATAATTTCCTGAAGGTCTGATGGAAGCGGAGCTTTCTTCCTGGGGATTGCAGGTTCCATTTGAGAATTACTTAGCTCGGGTTCCTGTAGAGTTTTTTCAGGAGATATCATATACTCTTTTTCTTCTGTCCCCGAATCATTTAATCCGGATCCTTTTATTTTATATTCTATCTCCTCATCTTTTCCTGAATCCAGGCTTCTTTCTGTCTCAGACACGAGCGGTTTTTTCAGAACTGCTTCTTGAATTTCCGGCTTTTCAGTCTGGATCTCTCTTTCTATATTCATTTCCTGTCCCTGAATTTTAATTTCAGACTTTATTTCAGACTTTATTTCAGGCTTTATTTCAGGCTTTATTTCAGGCTTTATTTCAGGCTTTATTTCAGGCTCTGTTACCTGTTTTAGTTCAGGGCTCAGGGATTTTTCAGAGACAATTGAGGCCGGTTTTAGTACTGGTTCTTTAGAATCTGATTCAATTTCAGGCTCAATTCGCAGCCCACTAATTGAGCCAATTTCTATACTGTTTCCAGATTCAGTTTCTTCAGAAGGGTTCTGAAGATCAATTTTTACTGAAGGCTCCAGCCCCACTTCAGGTTTTTTGTTGACACCAGAAATTGTTAGGGGTTTGGCAACCTTATCCGACTCGGAGGGAATTACAGCTTCTGGTAAAGTGCCTGGCCTATGTTCCAGTTGCGAATACGCTTTGTTTTTGGCCTTAGAGCCGGTTTGCGCTTTTTCTTCAGTCCTTTTACGCTTTGTAGAAAGGCTATATCCCCCCGCAAATAAGGAAAAAAGCGCAAATGCTATAACAATATAGCTCAAGGCTGGAATCGCTGCTTTATTATTTACTGCAGCCCCTATAGCTTTCGAATTATTTTCAGCGGTTAGACTTGCCTGAGTATTTGCAGTAAGGTTTTCGGCAGATCCGTTTACTTTTGAGTCATCCATGAGATCTGAAGAATAAACCGGAAAAAGTAAGAGATCAAGCCTATAATCTCCAGGGCCTTTAATTTCCGTGGTTTTTTGTGCTGAATAAAGAAGAGTACAATCTTCATAATATTTGGCAGTAATATTATAAGTCCCAGGCTCTAATTCAAAAGAATAGAAACTCAGATTTGCTACCATGGACTGTGCGGGAGTAGAATTTACTTCAACCACAGCATCTTCCAAGGGCTCAAAAGTATCCCATGTATATACTGCACCATGAATTGTAGCCGTGCTGTCTGCTAAAGCAGGTGCGGCAAAAGAGAGTATAGCAACAATACAAATGATATAGAACCTTAGACTCATTTTTGATCATTCACGCCTGGAAATTCATTTCGGAGCTTATGTTCTTCCAGGTGCGTTTTATTTTTAAGATTTTTCTTGGAAGCTTATGTCCTTCCTTCGCTCGGTTCTTATTTTATCTAGCCCCACTCTTAATTTGTTTTCTTTAGCAATATTTCTTCCCATTATGTTCAAATCTTAATTATGTTTCGTAACTTTAATTTCAGTCTAACTTAAAATCATCAGAACTTATGTCAATACCAGAGTCCTTTAAGGCATCAGAAAAATCCTCATCGGAAGGTTTTAGCTCATTTCCTGAATCTTCCTGCGAAGGCTTGAAGTCATTGGAGTCCGGGAAATCCCTATCATCCGAAATCTTAAACTCGTCAGATTTTATCATATCATTAATTTCCTCTATTTCATTACCTGAAGGCTCAAAATCTCCAGATTTCGTTTCATCCTTAAAATCCTCAGAGGAAACTTCATGGTGCGAAGAATTTAGCTCATTGGCTATTTCAACCTCAAACGACTTCAGCTCTTCAGAAGGTACATCTACATTATCTTTAGGGAGCTCAAATTCGTGAGCGTTAATTTCTTCTCTCATCGAGCGCTCGAATTCTTCAGAGTTTAATTCTTCCGGCGGCCCAAACCTATCTCGATCTTCGTGTTCGAAGAAAGGAGCTTCCCAGTTTTCTTCTTCTATTGTTAACCCGTCAGGTTCTTCGATTCTATACGTTCCTTTTCCTACGAAATCCGAATATCCTTCCCCATTTGCATTAATTGTGATATTTGCACCTTTGAACATTACTGTCTTATGAGAACCTGAAATTTTGACGTCAGCAGATTTTATATGATAGACCTTCACTTCATGTTCTCTTTTATCGTTATTTTCAAAAGTATAATTTCCTGTAATATTAATTTCTGCATCCGGGGATAGGTCAGGGATTGTCAGTTTCCCGTTTTCAATATGAAGGTTGAGAGTAAAACTCCCCATTAAAAAGGCCCGTCCATGTCCTGTTGCATTAAGCCGGGATGTATTATTCAGCTCTTCGTCTCCAGGAGTTAAGCTCTTGAATTCCTCGAAAACCTCTTCCAGAACAGAATTAGCTTCCATCATAGTTTTTTGGGACTTAACAAGATATTCGCGTTTATCAGACTCGGAAGAGTAGTTTGTCCCATTCGAATAGATAGCTGTTATATTAAAAAGACTGTCGGCTTCAGGGGAATTGTTCGATCGGTTAGATTTTGTGCTTATGTTATAATTTTCCCCATAAACTGAAGTGTTATTTGCAGATTCCCTGTATTGTTTTGCCTGTTTTATAAGGGAATTATATTCGTTAAGTGAGGCTTCAAGTTCACTGACATCCTTTCCTTCGGCTTTATAACGCTTGACCCCAGCGTCAAGTCGGGCGGAGATATCTTCTGCCCTTTCAATATTTTTATCAAGAATAAAGGTTGCGTTTTTCAAATCATGAGCAGGCCTAGGCCCTCGATGGTGATCCTTGAAAAAGGGAACATGAGGATGCGGCCCGGAATCTTTGTAATCCAGAACTCCATATGGGGAAAACACACTCCCGTACAGGCCTCCTGAATCATTATTAAGAAAAGGCTGAGCACAAACATTGAGACAGCCTATAGTTACAATAATCCCTGCAAATATAATCAGCAAGGTTAAATTTTTATTTTTCATAGTGGGCCACGTCCTGTTAAAGAATTCCTACTGGACTATATTTATTACAAACCATACTTTATTTAGAATCATATAGATTAAGATTTAGATTAAGTTTTACTTTGTTACCTTTAGAATTATTTAAAATAACGGAAAGAATAATTTTCGATGGTTTTTGGTTTCTGATTTTTCAGAAAATATTTTCAGCCAGAATTCGACCCGTATTTCATGTAGGTCCTAAATTTTCCTCCTTTTCTGAAATATTAAGGACATTTTGCCAGAACTCTGAAAAAGTAAAAAAAGCTTCAGGATCCATTTTCGGGGAAAAAATGATTATTCTCTCTGCTCTTTCGTACATTTTTATTTCTCTTCCTTTGGTGCTCCATTTTATTTGATTTACTTTGATCAAACCTGCATCAAGCAGTAAATTCAGATTATATTTAAGACTATTTAAGCGCAGATCCAGCGTTTCTGAGAGTTCACTAGCTGACATCGTTTTTTTGTCTAAAGCCTCTAGAATCCTTACTGGAGTGTGGTTTGAAAGAAGTCTAAAGATTTTCCTGGAAGGCTCTGAGAATTGCAAGATTAATAGTCTTTCCTGGAAATGAGGCATCTTATCCCTTTTGAATTGTCTTTGTCATGTTGTGATCTTATTGAACTATTACATGCAGCAAAGCCAGACATAATTTGACGCTGGCAAAGCCTAATGCAAAACAATATCCATGATTTAGAAAATGTATCTGGATTTAAAGATAAAAGTATACTTACTTTTTTAGTCAGATTAAAAAATTAGCATTTAGGAATCAAGAATAATAAAAGCCTTTTTTTCGATTTAATACTTTATTAAGCTCAAATATAGCGATTCAAAAATTCTTTTTGCTTATAAATTCTTTAGGGGAGAGCCTGGAAGTTATTACATTATTTAAGGTTTAATTTAAGCCAAACATTGCTTGTCTTAGGATTACAGTACGATGAAAAACTAGTATTGAAAGGGTGAAAATCTCGTAAAAGTAAATCCTGAAAACTGCAAAGAAATGGTTAAATTAAGATTTTAATAGCGATTCTAGTTAAGAAGTCTAAAAAGATTTTTTCTAATCACTTTAACTCCATAATAAAATGTTACTTTTTAAATAGAGTTATATCACGTGCCTTGCTTTCAAGGATTAATCTTATTTTTATCCATATATGGGGATTATTTTTATTATACAATCCATATGACCCCGATAAGTCTCCTCCAGGTTATAAAGCCTTTTTTTCAGGTAATATTTTATTAAACTACTTTTTTTATAAATTGAAATTTTTTAGGCTCTCATTTTCAGAAAGCAAACTTATATTTAAGCCAGCTAATTCAGTTTTGATAAGGAAGAAAACTCGCTTGGTAAAAAATACGTGCTAATTCAAGAGTTTCATAAAAATGGGATTTGGGAGGTTAAGAATGGAAAGAAGAGTCCTTAAATTTGCTTCTTATTTTATAAGCCTGATAATTATATTATGTATTATACCTTCAGGTGCGTTTGCTTCAAGAGATGAGCCACAGATAAATTCGACTGTTCAGATAAATTCTCATTCTTATAGCTGGAAATCCGGCTCTGGAGAGGATATAACCGAAGGGAATTTCAACAAGACCCAGATAAATATGCTTGCCTCTATAAATAAACAAATTACTCAACTCCAAAGCCTGTATATGGACATCGGCAAAGCATCCAATGGATCTGAAGTAAAGAAGCTCTTATCCAGTTATAAAACGGCAAAGTCCGACCATAATTGTACTAAGATATACATTGGACCTGTTAACATAATAATAAGTTCAGGAAAAGAACCTGGCAAAATGCAAACATTCATTTTTAGGCCGGAGAACTTAACTGAAGAAAATTTCAAAGAGACCCGGGATAAAATGCTTATTTCTATTGAAAATGTAATCCAGGCCCTGGAAAAACAGAAAGCAGATTTGAAAGCTTCAGGGCAGGAGAGCCTGGTTGAAGAGCGTAATACACAGATAATTGAACTCCAAGCTTTGCACACTAACATAAGTAAGACTTCGAATGCAAGCGAACTCAAAAAAGTTCTGTCAAATTATGTCCAGTTTCAGGCTGCAGAGGATGTGGAAAAGGAAATGAAAAGCTTTGAGGCTAAAATGGGCAAGAACAGGGATATAGACGGGAATATTACTTATGGCAATATTAATAATGAGATGGAGGATTTTGACGCTTTCATAAAAGGTTTAGATAAAAATGAACCATTTTAAAAATTTTATATTCTTTAAATATTTTATTTTTAATAGTTAATTGATATATTAGAATTTATTTGACAATTTCTCAATTTTTTTCTCAATTAATTTTTTGCTTGATTTTTAATTATATTTTTAAGCTTCATCCCGCAGAAAGGACAGAAAAAAGGCTCTCCAGATTCAACTGGGAAATTGAATTTTTCAAGGCAATAAGGGCAGGAAGTTTCAAGTTCTTCTTTTTCTCCTGTGTTTTTTCTTCTGGGTCTATATTTTGAAAAGTTTTCAATTTCTTTTTTTGTTCAAAAGGCTAGGCCTGGAACTTTCCAGAGGAGAAATATCAATTTTAAAGGAATCCGGTATTTCAATGTAAGTTTCAGAATTATCTTTTCCAGAACGGCTTTTTATAAGTTGAATTGAGCCTGAAGGCTTTGCTCGTACAAGGATTTCTACAGGCAAATGATTAGTTTTATCTATCCTCTCCAGCGCTTTTAAAGAGATTTTACGTACAAAGGCATCAGAACTTTCACTTGCTTTTATAAGCCCTGCAACTGCTTCAACAGTTCCTATTTTTTCCAGAGAGGAAACTGCAGCTTTTTGCAAAGAATTTTCATTACTTTCTAGCATGTTTATAAGTGAAGGAACAGCCTGGTAGGCTCTTATATCACCAAGGACTAAGGCTGCGGTTTCTCTTACATTTGCCCTGGAATCCCGAAGAGCACACAAAAGCCCGGAAATGGCTTCAGGGGTGCCCGCTTTTCCAAGACTTATAATTGCAGCTTCGCGAATTGTACCATCAAGGTCTCCAAGCGCCTTTAAAAGGCCATTTGTAGCTTCCGGTACCCCACATCTCCCAAGAGCACTAATTATCGTTTTTTTCATTGAATTCCCATGCCTATCAAAAGCTTGAACAAGCCCCAGGGCTGCTTCAGGCGAGTCGATGTCTGCAAGGGCTTCAATAGCTTTATTTCTCAGGTACCAATCCGGATCATTAAGTACCCTCAGAAGCCCAGAAACCGCATCAGGAGTTCCTATTTGCCCCAGGTTTTCTATTGAAACCTTTTTGACCTGGCTATTCTGGATTTCCAGGGCTTTGACAAGGACAGGAACTGAATTTGAAACACTTAAAATCCTGCGTATAGTCTCTGAGGCCGCCTCCTGTGTATAGGGATGTGAATCTCCTATTAGATTTAGCAATTCATCAAATATATCTGTCCTGCCCCTTTTTCCAAGAATTTCAATTGCTTGCTGCCTTATTTTAGGATCTGTGTCCTTAAGTGCCCTGGAAAGGCAAAGAGAGGCTTCAAACGTGCCTATCCTTCCAAGAGCAGTTATCGAGTTTCTCTTTAAAAAATAATTATTTAACTCAAGGGCTTTTGATAAATTGAATACTGCCTCTTTAGAATCTATTTTTGACAGGGTTTTTACGGCCTCTCTTCTTACGAATTTATCCCTGTCATTAAACCCCTTAGCAATTTCTTTTACTGCTTCAGATGTGCCTATTTTCCCAAGGGAGTAAATTGCAGCTTTTTTAACCTGAACCTGGGAATCTTCGAGAGCTTTGCCAAGCCCCAGCACAGCCTCATAGCCCTTTATTTCTCCGAGAGCTTCTGCCGCAGCAACTCTGACTTTCAGGCTTGGATCGTCAAGAGCTTTAATAAGTGCAGGTAAAATTTCCTGGTCACCTTTTTTTCCAAGTTCTTCTGCTGCACTTATTCTGCTTCCTGCAAAAACTGAAAGCTCTAACTTTTTCACCAGGCTTTGTGTTTCTTTGTCCATTACTCCCACCCCTTTAAAGATAAAGTTTAAAAAGAATTAAAAAGAAACCTAAAATCGTCAATTACTTAATTTATTTAATCCAGTGTATGTAGAATATATTGGGATGAAAGCTATAAAAATTTTTACTATGTAGGGGTAATTTAATTTGGTCAGATTAGAAAATCATTAAGAACTGATTTTTATAAGTTACTTCAAATAAAGTTTTTAAAGAGATTAAAAAGATTTAATAAAACTTTTTTATTCCGTTATCAAAAGAAAATTTTTATTAAGATCTTGAGTAACCTTGTTTCTATCAGTCCTGTATTGTTTACTCCTCGATTTTTTTGAATTCATTAACGAATTCATTAACGGATTCATTAACATAATGCTATTTTTATTTGTGTATTTTTATCTTTTTTCAAATAAAAATAGAAATGTCTATATATTTAATAATCTTCACATCGGTAGGTGAATCCTTATGAAATTTAAAAAGCAGATCTTTAGTATTCTAACTATCATTTTTTTGCTCTGCCTTGCCGGAAGCGGATGTGCTTCACAGGGAAAAGGAGAAGCAAGTCCTTCTGGATTTCTGAATATCATGCCAAACGCTGTAACTCCCTGGAACCCTGTAGCTACTACACCTGAAATTGCTTCTACGGCCTACATTTCCCCAATGGCTTCAGTCATAGGAAATGTCTTTATTGGGGCTAATGTTATGGTTTCCCCAATGGCTTCCGTTAGAGCCGACGAAGGAATGCCGATCTTTGTAGGAGACAACAGCAATGTCCAGGATGGAGTTGTACTCCACGGCCTTGAGACAATTGATGAAGAAGGAGAACCCGTAGAAAAGAACCTTGTCGAAGTTAACGGAGAAAATTACTCTGTATATATCGGGGAAAATGTTTCACTTGCCCACCAGTGCCAGGTTCACGGCCCCGCTTTTGTAGGCAATGAAAGTTTCATCGGTATGCAGGCCTTTGTTTTCAAGTCAAAAGTAGGAAACAACTGTGTACTTGAACCAAAATCAGGAGTAATAGGAGTTACAATTCCTGACGGCAGGTATGTCCCGGCAGGTACAGTTGTTACTTCACAGAAAGAAGCGGACAAGTTGCCAACGATTACAGATGACTACGGCTACAAACACACAAACGAAGCAGTAGTTTTTGTAAACGTACACCTTGCAGAAGGTTATAACGCAGCTAATAAAGCTAAATAAAGCTTTTGAACAGAAAATAAAATCCCTTAATAAAAAATAAAATTTCGAAAAACGCAGGCCTTAAAAAACAGTCTATATAAAAGATAATAGCCGGTATTTGCCGGCTAATTATCTTTATTTAACACTTTAATTAAATAAGAATAAAAAGAGAAGGAAATAAAGTAAAAATAGCTAATTAATTTCCCCGAAAAATTCTCAGGATCTTTATCTTTTTTCTGACTTTTTCTTCGTTAACTTGCCTATTTTCCAAGTAACTTCCAGATAATAAACTAATTCAGCACATAATCCTATATAAAATTAAATAAATAGAATACTTGTTACATATTCTGGAGATTTGGATATTATACCGTTCTTGTTTTTCTAATCTAAAATAAAGACGTTTAATATGGACTAACGTTTCGATGCATTATATATTTTATCATATATAATTCTATTTAATTTTTTAAGTTAACGGTGAAAATTTATGAAACTAGAGTACAGATATGTATCTCTTTTGCTCTGCCTTGGTTTAATCTTCTTCCCTTTAAAAGTTAGCGCAGAAATAGCCTTAGAAGACAATAATTCCACCCAGAGCTGGGACTTTGCACAGAATGTTTCTGGGAATTACATAGATTGGAATGACAGTAGAAGTTGTGTGATGCCTGGAGAGATATCCGCTTCTGGGGTAGAAATTCCTGCAAGTAGTGTTATTGAAAATATAACTTTTCTTACAAACAGCATAGAATCAGAAGAATTCCCTGTTTGGATTGCAGATGGGAATTATATTATGTATAGCGCCAAGACAGAAGGGGCTGGAAGCTCTGAATCATACAGAATAAAGCCTGATGGGAGCGGCAAGGAAAAATTGGCATTAGGAAAAGAAGGGAAAGGAAACTCCTTTATTTTTAATGACCTCAATCCCAATGGTACGGAATTGATTATAACAAAATCAAAGACTTTAGAGCCTGATACTGAAATTGGCTTGTATGTTGCAATTCTTGAGAACAAAACAATAATTCCTATTGCAGATGATCCTGAGAAATCCGAAAGCTGGGGAGCATGGTGCCGCCTTGGGAAGAAAATAATTTACACTCAAAAACTAAAAGACCTGCCTTCACAATTATGGATAACTGACCGGCAGACAGGGGAAACAAGCCGTTTGGGCACATCCGAGAACATAGGAAATGGAAAGGATTGGTGCCCCCTTGGCCTGAAGGTTATATACAGCGCCAGAGATTCAAAAGAAAAAGATGAGCTCTGGGAAATAGATTGGCACAACATAAGCCAGATTCAATTAACCAGCACTCCTTACGGAGAATGGAATCCGGCTTTTAGCCCTGATGGGAAAAAGATAGTCTACGTTTCAGACGAGGGGGGCAGCCCTGAAATCTGGCTAAGAGATGTGGAGGGAAATTACAGGGCCAGGCTCACAAATGGGCTTGGAATAGATAATTCCACCCCCAAATGGAGTCCTGATGGTACAAAAATTCTTTTTGTTGCTCGCAGCCCATTGCAGGCATCTAACAATAGTTTTGAGATAAATCCAGGCAATTGGGGAAATCCGGAAAATACAGGAAATTTGGATATCGCTTTTATAAAACTCAAACCTGCATTTTTTGCTCCTCCTCCAAGGGTGGAAATAGTGGTATAATATCTTATAATGTCTTTCCAGGACGGAATTTAGCTGA
>CAZFNE010000026.1:0-18485 GCA_964520335.1 uncultured Methanosarcinales archaeon
GGAGAACCGGGATTAAGGGATACCTGATAGGAAGTGTGGCTGAAAAAGTAGTCAGGCATTCTAAAAAGCCAGTACTTGTGGTAAGAGGAGAGACTTCTGGGGAAATTGACATTTAATACACATAAAATATCGCATAAATAGCCTGAAAGTTTCCCCTGTTGTTACAACATATTATGAAAAGATTATAACCCTCAATAATTGTAATTCCAGCAGAAAACTCGCAAATTAAATGCAAATGCATGCAATGAATTTTAATGTATTAAAGTGGGAAGTTGGATGTGTGGAGGGGGGGCCTTCCACACACAAGTTGTCTAAAGTCTTTACTCTCAATAGATAATATGATGTGCCTGCTAATAAAACATATAGCAGCTTTATTTCAGAGCTAATATAAGTGAAAAAATATTATTTTTCTACATGTGGAAGCTCATTTTCTTCTACATCTGGGATTTTAGCTATATTACCATTTTTGCAATATTGTGTTGCCCTTTTTTTGCTTATCATCTTTTTGTGTATCGTTTTTGAAAAAACAAATAGGGTGTTGTTTAATGAAATTTCAGGGTTCTTTTTTATGTTTGATTTTTTATATATCTGAACATATCTGATATACTCTTACAGCTAATTATACCTGTAATCAGGTGTTGTATGCAACCTCGCCGTGCTGTGTCTGGTCAAGCCCAATGTTTTCTTCGCTTTCACTGACTTTGAATCCCATAAGTTTGTTGATTACAAATCCTATAATCAGGGTACAGATACAGGCATATGCAGCCGAGGCCAGAACACTTTCAACCTGAATTAGGAACTGGCTGGTATTCCCAAGCAAGAGCCCTGATACACCAACGCTTGCAAATATTCCGGTTAAAAGGGCTCCTGTCATTCCGCCAACTCCGTGGACGCCAAAGACATCCAGTGAATCATCATACCCAAATCTTCCTTTGAGGTTCACGGCTGTATAGCAGATTAGAGTTGCTATCAGGCCTATTGGAATTGCTGCTACTGGCGTGACAAAACCGGCAGCAGGGGTGATTGCAACCAATCCTGCCAGAACTCCGGTTGAAAATCCAAGAGCAGTTGGGTGCCCGAAATGGTTCCACTCAAGAGCCATCCATAAGAATCCGGCAGCTGCAGGAGCTACAAGCGTCGTCATAAACGCAAGGGCCGCAGTTTCATTTGCAGCAAGGGCAGAACCTGCATTGAAACCAAACCATCCGAACCAGAGGAGTCCGGTCCCGAGCAGGGTAAGAGTAACGTTATGAGGCTTCAGGGAATCAACTCCATATCCTCTCCTCTTCCCAAGGTAAGTTAGAAGGGCGAGTGAAGAAATCCCTGAGGTTATATGGACGACAGTTCCACCTGCAAAGTCAAGAGCCTTTCCTGTGAGGAAACCTCCTCCCCAGACCCAGTGAGCTACAGGTGCATAGACAATAAGCCCCCATAATAAGATAAATGCAATATATGATTTGAATTTAATACGTCCAACAATAGCCCCTGAGATAAGGGCAGGAGTAATAATTGCAAACATTCCCTGAAATGCAATAAATGCGTACGTTGGGATAGTTCCTGTTACTGAATTAACATCAATGCCTCTTAATAAGAAGTAATCAAGGCCGCCTATAAATGAGTTTCCGGGTGCAAAGGCAAGCGAGTAGCCTATAATTATCCATTCGAGTGTGACAACACCCATTGCAGCAAAAGAATGCATCATGCTGCTCAGGACGTTTTTACGCTGGACAAGTCCACCATAGAACAATGCAAGCCCAGGCACCATTAAAAGTACAAGTGCTGAGGAAATCAATACCCACGCAGTATCTGCGCCGTTAATAGCCATTATTTATTTCTCCTTATATTCTTAGATAGCATCACTACCTTTTTCGTTAGTGCGAATTCTGATTGCGTCTTCAAGTGGTAACACGAATATTTTACCGCTTCCGACATACCCGTCTTTATCCATGGACCCTTTTTGTATCGCTTCAATTGTGGTTCCCAAAAAATCATCGTTAACTGCAATTTCTATCTTGATCTTCTCAAGCAGGTTTGCTTCGTATTTTTTAGCCTTAGCCTTATCAAGCTCCAGATGGCCTCTCTGGGCTCCATGCCCGGAGACGGAAGAAACTGTCAGGCCATTTATGTTAACTTTCTGAAGCTCACTTTTGACCGCATCGATTTTTTCAGGTCTTATCATCGCGATTATATATTTCATCTGCACCACCAATAGGTAACCTAAATCCTATCTCATATTATTTAAATATTTGCCAAATATGCGAGGTTGTGAGAAAATCAAAATTATTTCCAGCCAGATTCGAATATAAAATCAGTGATCTGTGCAAACTGTGAAGTGTCAAATTCCAAAATTTCAAAATCAGGTTTCTGTATGCTAAATTTTTTAATGCTGAAAAAAGTTTTAGTTTACTTATTAAAATATTCAGCCCTGAAAAGCTTCTTTCCCGCACATAGGATACAAATTATTTTAAAAAAATAAGGATCTAAAAAGCGGAAATGCTTCTTAGACGACATCAACGGTAAGATTAAAGGTATCTTCTGTACCGGTTGTGTTTTCCCAGTTCCGTTTGTATATGCCGTTTACCTGCTGAGTGCCTGGAGTAATCGCTTCAATTATCCACGAATGAGTTCCTGCAATACCTACAACCTGTTCGGGGTTCGGGTCTTCGATATAGGTATCATTGACAACTTTAAGGCCATCAGTTACGTTAACCTGCCAGGCATATCCGGTTGAAGGGTTTTCTGTTAGGTTAAGAGTAAAATTCTCTCCTGTTTTAAGACTTATTGTGGTGTCGCTGTCTTCCTCGGTTACAACCTTGCCTGTCTGTCCGCTGTTTTCACTGGCATTATTTTCGGTCATAGCGTTTTCATCTGGAGTTTCGCCTGCCATGTTTGGATTCTCCTGGCTTTCATTTGCAGGTGTTTCTGCCTTTTCCCCGCATCCGGCTGCAAAAAGAACGGCAGCAACCACCAGGATTACGGCTGTCAATTTTAAAATTTTCTTCATAACTATTCCCTCAAAAATTTGCTACTCTTTTCCAAAGCTTTTATAAGCTTATAATTTTTCCAGTTTTATTTCGCGTTTTTTGATTATTGAAATCTATTTTTAGTTTGTATTTTACTACTACTGGAATTAAATATAAATTCCGAAGATACTATGTTTCCATATGATGAGACGCGTTTTTTGGAAAATTCTGGTGTCCTGATCAAATTGCCAGTAAAAAACGTTATCGGATGAATTAAAATAAAGGGCATATTATAGTTATTTCTCTTTTAATAAGTTCCGACCGCATCTTCCTGGTAATTTAGATTATGTAAGAAGCTTCTTTTATAAAAAGCTTCCATTATATTTACAAACAGTAAGGTTATTAGCTTTTTTAAATGGGCTCATATAACAGTTTATTTGCTTTTTCAGAGTTCATTCCGGCCTTTAAATCCAGATCTTAAAAAATCAAAAAGTCCTGAAATCTAAAACCGAATATCTAAACCGAACATCCAATCTGAATTTCAAAACCGTGAGCAAGTAAGCTGGTCATTCCTTTTCGCTCGAAAATTATATATACTATCCATTATAAATAAGAATAATGTATAGAAGTTTCTGTAAAGAACTTATATCAAAATATCTCTAAACGGAGAGTGTTTTTTCAGATAAATGTTGCACCAGAAGACTAATTTACCAAAACCTTCAGATGCATCTATTGAAGTTTTCGGCTTTTGTCTCATTTTTATGGCTTAATTAAGCTGCAGTTTCTTCTCTCTAATAGGAGACTCTATTTAATTTGGGCTGGCTGGGAACTCTATGTAAAAACAACCTGAAGAAACGCAAAAATAGAGAATAAATAAAGAATAATTATAAAACAACGTAGAATAACAATAAAATAAAAACTTAAATCGTATAAAGGGAATAAATATAATTAGTCAAATTTAGTAATTTATTAATAAAAACAGACTAAATGTAAAACCTTTAGCACCTTTATTTGCGAGGTCAGAAACAAAATGTCAGAAGAACCCGATGATCCAGACAGTAGTGATAGTAGTAGCGTCAAGAAAATCCTCACTGTGGCCGGAATGGTCCTGTGTGCTGTACAGTTTGCTTTCTTTGTATATATGATCTTGAAGTTTGTAGAGCTTGATTTTGCCCAGGGCTTCAAATTTATGTTACTGGCTTACTTTGCAGCCTTTATATACAGGAACCTGGAAAGTTCAGGAAAAATTCCAGCTCAAGTTGAGAATTGATACTGATATGGTTTATTTTTATTAACCTTATCTTACTATTAACTTGCTGTTCTGTATTTTTTCCTTTTTTATTTCTTTTTTTCGTCCCTTTTTTTCGTCCCTTTTTCCTGCACCTTTTCTTCCTCTTATTTTGATCAGGCCGTATTTTCCTATTGCCTATTCATATGAGGAATTTCCTGTCTGTCTTTCAATTTTTAAAAGCTTATGTTCGCAATTAAAATACTTTTAGCTCAGGATATAGTCTCCGCTTTTTATATTCATCCCCGGGAAAAATTATGTAAGTCATTAATAAATAGAAAAAGAAATATAGTATCATTTTTTTACTATCAAAGATAACTTGCTATGGGATAAATATGGATTTTACCTTGCAGATTGATACCAATTACTCGCTTCAGGAAGCAAGCGAGGTTATTCGCTCGGCTTTAGAACACGAAAAACATCTTGCTAAATACAAGGTATACCGCTATTCCATGATTTGTGATAAATATGAAGACCAGTATGACCTGATTTCTACAGAATTCATAAGGAAATTCGAAGCTGGTGAATTTATGGACGACGAAAAATATTTTGACTGGTATGCTGCAAAAAGAGGACTTGATCACTGGAAGAAGAGGTTGACTTTTCTCGAAGGAGTCAGATTTTAAAGATTTAACGATTCAAATAATCTCTAAACAAGCAAAATTATTCCGATAATTAAAAAATCCAGGTAATTCCATTTTTGATTTTGTTTCCTTTTTTAAAATTATATTTATTATTTCGAGATTATCTTTTTTTAATCCGTTTTTGTAGCCTTATTCTTTGTTTTTATATGAAAGTGTATAAAAATTATCGAAATGTATAAGTAACTTACAGACTATATTTTATCTGTATATTTTTTGGGGGCGGAAGGATGGGATCTAAAATAGGTTTAACTGAGTTGGTTTTTAGATCTGAAAAACGGACTAACCTCCTTCTTTTTCTAAGAGATGGGCCAAAAAATATTGAAGATATAAAAAAGAATTTAAATGTGGATCCTATCTCCATACTGCCGCAAATTAAAAAACTTAAAGAAAGGGATCTGATTCTCCAGAAAGATCACACTTATGAACTTTCTATTATCGGGAGGGCAATTGTAGACAGAGTATTCCCCCTTATGAGCACTCTGGAAGTCCTAGAAGATAATTTCGATTACTGGTCAAAGCGAAAGCTTGAGGGGATCCCTCCCTTTTTACGGACACGAATCGGGGAATTAAAAAACTGCAAGCTTATTCGCCCTGAAGTAAGCAATATGTTCGAGCTCAATTCGGAGTTTGTAGAAAACCTCCTTCTTTCAAGCCAGGTTTGCAGTTTTACTTCTTTTTTTCACCCTTCTTTTGCTTCTCTTTATCTTACCCTTGCAAAAAAAAGCAATGAAATCTCTTTAATATTTACCTGGTCTGTTCTCCAGAGATTTAAAACGGATTACAAGGATTCTTTGCAAACTTTAATTGATTCAGAAAATGCCGGTATATTTGTTTTTGCAGGAGAGCCAAAAATTGCGGGTTTTACCGTAACAGACCGTTTTTTCCTTTTTACAATACTCCCTGAAGCAAAGTCCTTTGAGCATGAAAGTTTATTCAGCCAGGAACCTGAAGCTCTTAAATGGGGTTTTGATCTCTTTTCATATCTGCAAAAAGAAACCTCCCATATAAAAGACCTGGACTTTTAAGTGCCTGTAATTTTTCTTCTGAATGAGCATGAGAGATCCTGGAAATCCATTTCAGGCTTTTTAGCTAATTTAAATGTCTTTATGTTTTTCAATCCTTCAATTTTTGGTAGTGGGTAGGAGTTATTGAAAACTATATGCAAAAAGACATCTGTTTAATTTATTCAAATGTGGATGATGTACTTGCTTTTTTGGAATTGATCAATGACTCAGGGCCACGACCC
The DNA here is from genome assembly GCA_964520335.1 of uncultured Methanosarcinales archaeon. GTDB lineage: Archaea > Halobacteriota > Methanosarcinia > Methanosarcinales > Methanosarcinaceae > Methanosarcina. The sequence continues at coordinate 6,142 of CAZFNE010000026.1, forward strand.
AATTTTTAATTCCTTCTAAATTGCATGTAATATTCGATTTTTGCATGTTTTAAATTGCAGCTCATAAATTTTCAAACTGGTCTTAAATACTAATACTGCCAACAATAATGATTCTATAATTTGAGAAAAGAATTAAAAACTGTTAATAAAATCAGGAATTAGGTTTCCCCGTCCCCAGAAGTTTTTCATTTGCCGTTAAAATCTCGACTCCAAGTTCACTGAAGTCTTTGTCGTGCGTTACAAAAACCAGGTTTTTTGCGCGGCATATCTGGGCGAAAAGAAGATCGTTAAAGTCATATTTTCCCTGCTCGAAAAGATCCATGACTTCAGGAAGATTTATAGCCTGCAGCTCCGGATCGCAGGCCAGAGTGCTTTTAAGGATCTTTTTTACATTCCTTGCGATATCCTGTGCAATTGCCCTATAAGCCAGGGAATTCCGGAATTCCTTATACCTGGAATACTCGGTTTGCTCTTTGAACTCTATTCTTGAGAAAGCATTGATAAATTCCGATATTATCATGCAGTTTATGTAGATTGTACCGTTTGAATTCCTGATCTCTTTCAAGGCTCTGGAGTATACATCTGATTTTTCATCAGGCCAGCCTATAGGCCCGTAAATATAAAGCCAGATATTCGTGTCGAAGAAATACCCTTTGCTCTCTGTGAAGTCATATTTTTCTATGGGATGAATTTTTGTAGGAGCAAATTTCACTGGCCTGACCCCTAAAGCATGAAGCCTGGGCCGCCTCCTTACCGGATAAACGGTTGCGGTATGAACTTTTTTACGCATCCTCGTCCTCCAGTATGTCTGTCAGGGTTTTTTTGCCGGAACCAGCATGCCCAAAATATGTTTTTGCTCTTTCGATAACCCTTTTCAGGATCGCTTCATCCTCTTCTGCAAGATCAGAGAACCACAGGTTATTTTCAACAACTTCTGCAGGAAAGGTTCCGTATAGCTGCCCTATTGCTGAATTTAAGAATGCAGGGGTCAAATCATTTATTCCTGCAAAAGAGAGCTCTACTTTCTCATTCTGGCGTAATGCTGCTGCAGTCCTGTCATATATTTTCTGCCCATCACAGGCAGCAACACAACAATTCTCTCCGGCAGTTTCACTGACATTGATTTTTGTAGCTTCTTCCGTACTTATCCCCATATGCTTATTCTTATTATCCTTTAAAAATCCCGGGGTTTAAATTAAAATTCCCAAAAAATTTCCCTAATTTTTTATCTGATCCGAAAAATAAAGTTTAAAATTAAACCTTTTAGTAAGGTCTCGTATAAAATCAATGCCGGAACTTATAATTTCATATCTGCAGTCAGATTCTATAATTTCTTCCGATCTCTTTAAGCTCTTTTAAAGAAAAGCCAGCCTTTTTCTCCTTTACCATATTTTGTCCTGATTAAAACGTAATCTCCTTTAAGCTCCTCCCCGTGCAGAGTCACAGCAATTTCTTTTTCTTCATTTTTATGGAGCTCAAAAATACCTTTATCCCAGATCTCCACTGTGCCAGCTCCATATTCCCCTTCAGGGATCTCCCCTTCAAAATTAGCATATGCCAGCGGATGATCTTCAGTCTGGATAGCAAGCCTCTTGACGCCTGTTTCCTTTGGCGGCTCTTTAGGAACTGCCCAGCTTTTCAGAACTCCATCTATTTCTAGCCTGAAGTCATAATGCAAGTTTTTCGCGTCATGGCGCTGGACTACAAAAATAGGCCTGCCTGAACTTTCCTTTAAATTACCTTCAGCAGGCTCAGTGGTTTTTTCAAAATGTCTTTTCTTCTTATATTCCTCAAGCATGCAAGATCAATAAAATATAGGCTGGCAAATATAAAGAACCATACTCTGAATTTGAAGAAAGAAAATCAAATAAAAAAAATCAACAAATTAGCTAAAAAGATGATCGAAATGAAGAATTAATCCTGTAAAAGTTTAGGAGAACCTTGAAAGGAATTTTTTTCAATTTGCTGATTGAATATTTTATTGAGTTTTTCGTTTAGTTGCCTGTTGCTGTGTTTTTGTAGCAGCTCGCAATGCGGTTTTCGTCGCAGTTTTATCCTTGGTTGCAGTTTTTAAAGCGGTTTTCTCTGGCTCTTTCTTAGCAGGAAAAGCCTTTTCTGTAGGTTTTTCCTGAAAGCGGCTCCCATTTCCTGTTCCTTCAGTCCTCCAATATTTTCTGCCTTCTTTACAGCGTCGATTTATACAATACTCTTCCTTGGATGCCCCGTCCTTTTCTTCTTTTACCCCAAACAGCTTCCATCCGCAGTCTTTGCAGGTTTTATCAAGCAAAGCCAATTTCCCTGTCTTGGGGAGGGAATGTGTATACCCACAGCGTTTTGTACAGCCGAGAAAACGCGTATCTTTGAAAGTGATGAGAAACATATTCCCGTCACATTCAGGACAAGGCCCCACAGCTTCAGGCGGATAGCACTCTTTTTCCATTTCGCATTTGAAGCAGGGTCCAACTCCCACAGCCCAGTTGTATTTGGTTCCCACTTTAAGGACAGCAGCTCCTTCTTTTTTGCATTCTTTGGTCTTGAGCAGGGTTAAAGCCCCTGTTTTTGGTAAGGGGTATGAGTTCCTGCAGTCAGGAAAGCCCGTGCACCCTACAAAACGGCCAGCCTCTGTCTGCACTATCCTTAGCACGTGACCGCAGGCCTTACAAGTTCCTATGTAATTTTTCTTGTCCTCAAGAGCAGCTTCATCCTTAATCGTGCCAGCTATACTTGAAGTGAGTTGTTTTTTATTTGCTTCAAGCTGGGTATACATTTCCTGGATCAAATGCGTGCCTTCTTCAAGGGCAGCTTCGAATTCTTTTTTTCCGTCTTCAACTTCCTGGATTAAAGATTCAATTTTTGCCCTTATCTCAGGTTTGACCAGGATCGGGACACTTGAGGAGAGCCCATCCATAAGGGTAAAGCCGGTATCAAGAATAGAAATGGTTTTTCCCTTGGTCTCAAAATACCCTCGCTTTTTATTAGTTTCAATATGAGTTGGCGCGGTTGCTTTTGTCCCTATCCTGTTTTTGTCCATCAGGGTCAACAGTTCGGCTTCAGTTAGCTTCTTTGGGGGATTGGTTTTGGATTTTGTATTGCTGAGTTTTTTTATGCCTACCTTCTCTGCCTCTTCTACAAAGGGAAGAAGCTTATCTTTCTTATTTTCAAAGGGATAGACTTCAAGCCAGCCCGGGGATTTCTGGACAGTCCCGGATGCATCAAAAGGCTCTTCCTGCACTAGCAAATGAAGATGGGTTTTTTCAAATACTGCGGCAGGCATGAGGTTTGCAAGGAAATGCCTTGCTATGAGGTCATAAACTTCCGGGGCTTGAGGGAGATTTATTGCAGAACTGACTTCTCCTCTTGAAGCAGCCCTTATGGGATGAATAGGGGGATGGTCGTGCGCGTCTTTTTCTCCGTTTTTCGGGGAAAGCGGAGCCACAAGGATTGTTTCTGCAAAAGGCCTGTACTCTTTCTGGCGGGCGAAATCAAAAAGCAGGGATTTGAAATCAAAATCATCAGCATATTTGTTTGTCTCTGTTCTCGGATAACTGGTAAAGCCTGCAAGGTAGAGCTGTTCTGCAACTTCAAGGGCGGTCTCGGGACTTATCCCAAGGAATTTCGAAGCTCGCTTCAGGAATTCTGTTGTGTTAAGAGGAGAAGGAGGGGCAGTTTTTGCTTCTTTTATTGCTTTTTTCGCAACAAGGCCTTCTTTTGCTCCTTTCAATCTCTTAAAGATTTCTGCAGCTTTTTCTTTTTCATAGATATTACCTGCCCTGTGCGTGCCTTCAAACTCCCCGTCTTTTGCCAGGAAAATCGCTGTAATCTTCCAGAAATCCTTTGCTTCAAAAGCTCGAATTGCTTTTTCCCTTTCATAAACAAAGCCACAGGTAGGGGTCTGGCAGGGCCCTATTGAGAGCACGTCTTTTGTCCTTGCTCTTTCCCGGACCGAAAGGGTAACAAAGCGCGTGAAAGCGGCTCCCATCTTCAGATCAAGGATCTGCCTGGCCTCGGCTGCCATTGCCATATTATAGTCAGGACTTGTCAGGTTCTCAAAAGCCTTTTTTACTTCTTTTGGGGAAAGGGCAGAAAAACGCGCCCTTGCAACCGGAACGTTTGTAACTTCTTCGGCCAGAGTTTTGGCTTCAAAGCCTATGTTTTCTCCTTCCCTGTCATAGTCGCAGGCAAGAATAATCTTATTAGCTCTCTTTGCAAGGCTTTTTACAGCATTTGCATAATCTTTTCTTGTTACGTATTTTTCAGGATCAACGTTAAGCAGGACTCCAGGGGAAACCTCATTCCATTTATTGTATTTCTCAGGAAAATCATAATTCATTATGTGGCCGGACAGCCCCATTATCAGCCAATCTTCCCCTTTCCACTTAAACTCATATGCAGGCAGCCCCTCTACTGTAATCCTCTCAACCTCTTTCTCTCCCAGGATGCTGGCTATCTGGGCGGCTGCTTTGTTTTTTTCAGCAAAAGCGACAACTGTCATAGAATATACCTTGAATTATTTTGAATTTTAATTGCAATATGAATATAAAATATTTTCAGGAAATCGCATTATCAGGATTAATTAAGGAGCTAACTGAAAAATTAAGTCAAATAAACTCAAATTCAGAAATTATAAAGCAATTTTCAAATTTTTGATTAATATGTGATCTTAATTTAATAAATTAAATAGTTTATAACTTTTAACATTAGTTTTAATATTTTGCTGGAATTAATAATGCTCCATCAATTTGCAAAGAAATTATCCTTTATAAATAACTTTCATAGTTTTATTAATTTGCTCTCATATATTAGGTATACATTATTTATATATTTGTCTGTTTATACATTAAAACTAGCTTCTTATGACTTCTCAAACGTGAAAAGGTATATATGAGTTAACTTTGTGTTGTATCTGCATAATCTTTGAATAAACTTAATTTCTACTTGATGTTCTTTAAAATTATTCCATTTTTTATAATTAATTTAATATTAGCTTAACACTATTCTATTATTATATCATCACCTCACGTTCTGGAGTAAAAATGACACTGATGGAAGATGCAAAAAAGGGAATAATCACTCCCTCAATAGAAGCGGTAGCAAAAGCCGAAGGAATCTCCCCTGGACTTGTCTGTTCCTGTGTTGCAAAAGGGCTTATTGCTATCCCGCAGAATAACAGGCGGGAAACCCTGTCTTTTGGGATTGGCAAATACATGAGCACAAAAATAAATGCTAATGTAGGCACTTCAAGAGACTGCATTGACATTGATGCTGAAGTTGAAAAAGCAAAAGCTGCCGAAACCCTGGGTGCTCATGCGGTAATGGACCTTTCTACAGGTGGAAACCTGGACGAAATTCGCATGCGTATTCTTGACGCCGTAAAGATTCCTGTAGGAACCGTACCTATTTATCAGGCTGCAGCTTCCAGCAAAGTAGTTGTAGAAATGACCTCAGACGATATGTTCAATGCTGTTAGAAAACATGCTGAGCAGGGTGTGGATTTTGTAACCGTGCATACGGGAGTAAACCTGAATTCGCTTGAACGGCTTCGCCAGAGTGACAGGATAATGAATGTAGTCAGTCGCGGAGGTTCTTTTACCCTTGCCTGGATGCTGCATAATAATGAAGATAATCCTTTTTATTCTGAGTTCGATTATCTGCTTGAGATTGCAAAAGAATATGACATGACCCTGAGCCTTGGAGACGGAATGCGTCCGGGCTGCATTGCAGATGCTTCCGACCGCCCGAAGTTTATGGAATTTATTACCCTGGGAGAACTTGTAAAACGCGCCAGAGCTGCTGACATCCAGACCTTTGTGGAAGGCCCTGGCCATGTGCCTTTAAATGAAATCGAGCTAAGCGTCAGGGGAATGAAAGAACTTTGTGATGGAGCCCCTCTTTACTTATTAGGCCCTCTTGTTACTGATATTGCTCCGGGTTTTGACCACATTACAGGGGCAATTGGAGGGGCAGTTGCAGGCATGTATGGCACTGATTTCCTCTGTATGGTAACTCCTTCGGAACATCTCGCCCTTCCAACCCTGGAAGATATAAAGGAAGGCCTGCTTGTAACAAAGCTTGCAGCCCATACCATAGACCTCATAAAAGAAGGCCCAAGGGAACGCGCCTGGAAGCAGGATTTAGCAATGGCTTATGCTCGCAGGGATCTTGATTGGGAAAAGCAGTTTGAGCTTGCAATAGATGGTAAGCGGGCTCGTAAAATTCGGGATGCCCGAAAGACCGAAAGTGACGCTTGCTCCATGTGTGGAGACCTTTGTGCCGTAAAAATTGTAAAAGAGGCTTTTGAAGATAAAACAGGTCAGTAATAAGCCTGAAAAGATTCTTTTTTTTCTTCTGCTAGTTGCTCTTGTTTATTTTATTTTATTTTATTTTATTTTATTTTATTTTATTTTATTTTATTTTTTCACATTCTTTTTGTTTCTTTTTTATTCTCTATGACTTATTTTTTTTCCTTTTCATCTGTTCTTGTTTTTTATATTTTTCAATCTGCTCGATTCTGATTAAAGATTAGTAAGCATATGATTAAAGATCAATGGGCATAAGAATAAAACAGGCATATATAAAATTAAGGTGAGAAGGATCAAATTTAATGTCTAAGTGAATACACTTCAACCATATGATGAGGATGATACCGCATTTTTGCCTCTCGGAGCCCTGGAATTCCAAGATCGCTTTCGCGATTGATAAACTTTACTTCATCGACAAGCAGCTCTGCTGTGTATTTATTAATCGCTTTATAGATACCCCGGTATTCCGAGAGCCCCTTTTCAAAATGCACAAGAGCAGTATCTGCGTTCATCCTTTCAAAAAGGGCGATCGCACCTGCCTCTGAATCTACTCGAATTAAAAGGCCCTGGATTTGCAGTTCGGTAATATGCTCGATTGCATAGAGAATTGCCTCTATTTCATGGGCAAGGGAGAGGTCTTGCTCACAGCCTTTTGATTCACACCATTTAATTAGCAATTCAACTATCTCTTCCTTATTTTCAGGCTTTATCAATTCAACGGTATGCTGGTAGCTTTTCTGGAATTTATTGACCTGGCTGCGGATTTTGAGGTAATTCTTTCCTGGAAGGTCTGCCAGGTCCCTGGTCCTGTAAATATATTCAAAGTGGTTGAGATCGGGAACCAGCGTAACCTCGGGGGCAATTTCCTATATCCATTTTGCAGTCTCAGGTTCGATAAGCATAAGGGGCGTATTTCCCCCAACATCCTGGGCCAGCTTTATAAGTTCTCGCATTAATTCGGGATCACAGGGCCCTATTGGAGGATGAAACCTGAGCTTTCCTTCAATTGCACTTGAAAGGATCAGATTTCCATTTACATACGCATAACTGTAATTTGCTATATGGTTCCAGCAAATGAGATTTGTAAATGTGTTAATGCTGTGTGTTTGGGGGTAAAGCGCATAATGATGCTCAAAAAAAGCTTTGTCTTCAAGAGTAACCGGTTTAAAATCTTCCTTGCTGAGCATCAAAACCACCTGATGAAAACAGCTTTAGATGTATAATAACGTGATCTAAAGTCCTAATATAATAGCATTATAATAGCAATATTATCTTTTTATTGCCTTTTAAAATAATGTTTTTTCTTTCTTGTCTTTTTTGTTGTTTCTATTCAGTATTAATACGAGTTTTAAACCTCGTTTAATCAGTTCTAAGTCTATGAGATTCCAATTTACAGTTTTTTCCTTTATAGCTTTTGGTTAATTTTCAGCTTTTTAGGATTAATGAATATAATTTTACAGATTTTTTTGTTCTTTTGTTTTTATTATTTTTTACTCAAACTGTTCTTTCCTGGGAAATTATCATAATCCTAATCTTGAAGAATCTTAAAAAATCCTTAAAAAGCAGTTTCCAATATAGTTCTTACAACCATATTCTTCAAGGAATAAAGTATTTAATCAGCAATTTCTTATTAGAACGCTAGATTCGGTTACCTCTGTTACATAATGAGCCTTTTTCAAAACTACATTCAAACTATATAATTTAAAAACGAGAATTCAGGAATAAAAATGGATAGCAATATAGAAAAATTTGGTTCGAAATCGGGCTTGAAATCCAGCTTGAATATCCGAGCTGCAAAAAAAGAAGATGTTCGCCTCATCCTTGAGTTTATTAAAGGAATTGCTGACTTTGAAAAACTCTCTCATTCAGTCAAAGCCACAGAAGAAGGTTTAATGGAAGCTATTTTCGGAAAGAGGCCTTATGCTGAAGTCTTTTTTGCTGAACTCGACGGAGTACCTGCGGGCTTTACAGTTTTCTTCTATAATTTCTCTACTTTTACGGGAAAACAGGGACTTTATATTGAAGATATTTTCGTGAAGCCCGAATATCGGGGAAAAGGTATAGGAAAAGCAATGTTTCTGCACTGTGTAAAGCTTGCAAAAGAAAGGAACTGTGGAAGAATGGAATGGGCAGTTCTTGATTGGAACCCTGCCAGGCAATTTTATGAATACTTTGGGGCAGGCCCGGTTGAAGGTTGGCATATCTATCGCATGAGCGAGGACAGTTTTGAACAGGCACTCAAAAATTAATTATTTGGAGTAGCCTTGAATCTTAAATTTCAGTAGAAAGCCTTCAAATCCATGTAAAATTTTCATTTGCTCTTCATTTCGTTTTTAAGGCATAATAGGGAATTAACTAAACTGAAGGCATATTTTTCCTCTGCAGTTTACTTTATTTAGAGAGGCCTTAAAATTATTTAATCTACGAATTTTAATCAGGGAATTCGATCTGAAGGTATATACATAATTTTTATATATTTAAAGCACATATGTTAGTATGCGCACGAACAATTATGTTCGGGATTTCATGTAACCTCAAAAACAAAAAATACAGAAGACCCCATTGGCCGTTTTGGGGTCTTTCACGATAAACAAGAGACGGGTTCCCAGTATTTTCCCGTCTTTCATCCCCACTCAGAGGCGGTTTAAAATCCTTCCCCCCTTATCCCCTCAATAAACCGCCTCTCTCCCTATCCTCCTTACCTTTTCCCCTTTCTTTTCTTGCTTTCTTTCTATTTCTCTTGTTCCTTTTTTCTATTCATTTTTTAGCTTTTATTTTCCTTTTCCACTTCCCTTTTTCACTTTTTTTATCCGTTTTCTTATCTCATTTTTTCTTTGTCATTTGTTCGAGATTTTCAAATGACTCAAGTTTCCTTTTTGTTTATTTACTAATACTCAGGTTACATCTTCCTGCTGTACGAAGGAATGGTGTTCTAAACGTTGAATCCTTTTTTCTAGATTCTCAATTTGCTCTAGCAGCTCTTTTTCCCTGTTTTCCTCATTTTGCCCCATTCCAATTCCTTTCTTTTCACTGTTTTCGGCAAACTTTTGGGCCATTTGCATAAATTTATCCAGTTTCATAATCGGAAACGTCTCGAATTTGCAAAGCCCCATTAAAGGAAGAACAGAAGCTGCATACGTTTTTTCGTCATCGATTTGATAAATCACAAATGTGCGGTATCCCCTGAGGTCGGTCCATTCGTCTATTACTTTTATGCCTTTGGGGTATTCATAATTTGCATAAAGTTCTGCAACTTTTGGTGAGTCTTTCGGCTCCCAGGTTATTATATCCATCAGTAACATAGCTGTAAGTTAAATTTCAGGTTTTGTCGAGGCTAATAGATAAAACCCCTTACCCCGTTTTTTTCATTAATCAAGTATATTATCTACCGTATATGATTTTATCGTTATTCCAGGAACCGGATATGAGAGTTTAAAATGCTTACTTCGTAGCGAGATTTTCGTTTTTACCCTGGAATTGACAGAAAATACAGCTTTTATTTTTTAACTGACTTTTTTGGATTCTCCCTTTTCTCATCTATTACAAAAATTTAATAAACTTAAGAGCCTAATTAAATTATGGGAGTATTTCCCGGATCTTTTAGTGAGGAATGGTGAAAAGGAGGGATAAAAGAGAGAAAGCAGTCAATCGGTCTAAGAGTCCTTAAATTTAAAAAATTCTCTTGCAAAAAATATCGCTAACAAACTATTGCTTGCTACAATGGGGCCCCTAATATCTGTTATCTTTTAAAATCCAGCGAATTAAAGTTTATAGTAAAGACAAATTGTTGAAATATAAGAATTCGAAGTTCTTCAGAGTTAAATCGGGTCCTGGAACGCCATTAAAATCTGAATAAAAGTTAGATTCAAACATGCATAATGATTACGGGAATTTAAGGGAGTTGAATATATGTCAGGTCATAAGAAAAAGCCCCTGGTAAGTTGTGAGAAATTCGATGAGGAAGAGAAAAAAGAACTCGTAAAGGATGAGAAAAAGAAGAAAGAAGCCAAAGTAGAACCAATACATCCCTCTGAAGAAAGAGGAGGCAAAAAGAAAGGCCTTCTAAAGACCTGTAAGTAATCAGGATTTTTTTTATTTTTATCTCTAATTTATTTATTTATTTATTTATTTATTTATTTTTTCGGCAGTGTGCCGAAAGTTCTGTAAAATTACAAATTTTGAAAAGTCCTTAATTCGAAAATTCGGCATCACCAGACCTTTTTTGTGTGCAGTATACAAAAATTTTATCTCTAATTTACAGCAAATTTGGTACACTGCCTTTTTTCTAGTTTCTACTCTTTTTGAATAGTGTTTATAGTGATTAAGTTATTAGGTTTTCAGGTTTCAAATAAGTCATCGTTACTTAGACTTATTATAAGTTTCTTTAGTGGCATAATTAAATTTTTACAACTTTAGATGATGTTACCCTAAAGAAGATAAAAAGTAGTCTTTTAAAAGTAATCTTTAATCTAATTTATTCTTCACAAATTACCTTATAAATAGTAGTAAAAATGGGCAAAAATATTTTTTCAAACGTTGGTTATGTTTATAAATATATATGTATAGCTTTTATAATTGGTTCAATTATTATATCTTATGTAATATTATTATTCGGGAATATAATTAGCTACGAATACTTTATTCTGAAGTGAAGTTAATGTATCTGATTTATTTATAGAGCCATCCCAAAACTCTATATCGAGTTATGAATCCCGAATTTGAAATAATTAATCGGCCTTATGATAAGGAAAATAATTCTAATATTCTTAACTTAGTCGGAAAAATAGAGTTTTGAGATAAACTCATATTTATAAAATTCCCTGGACAGAATACATAAGAAAATTGTCGTGAATAGAAGAAAATACTTTCTGAAGTTTAACACAAAAAATAAAAAGAACAAGTCTTAGTTCCATTTTGTAACAGTTTTCTTTCTGACCGCATATGTTTTTAATTTGTTCGATAATTACAAAACCCATTTCTTTATATAATTTTATAGCGGGAACATTATTCACGTCTACATATAAAAAAACTGACGATATTCTGTTTAATTTCATTTCTTCAATACTTTCTTTCAAAAGCTTTTTGGCGAAACCCTTTTTCCTGAACTTTTGGGCAGTTGCGATTGAATATATTACTGATTGTGTCTTGAGACCTTTAGAGTAAACGATAGGTTTAAGGCGATATATACAGTAGCCAGCAACTTCATCCTGGCTTTTAATTATATAGAATATTTTCGTAAAGTACTTTGAGGATTTTAGAACTTCTTTTTCGCTTTTTTGCGGAAATCCCTCAGACTGAATTTCAAGAATTTCATGAATTAAAGAACTATTTACAGATATTACATCTTCTTTTTCCAACTGCTTCCATCCTAATAGAAGAAAAATTCCAAAAATATCTCTCAACATTTTCTTTATATTCATTAAACTTCTAATTGACGCAATAAATTTAGAAAAACTAAAATTTATTTTCAGGTATTCTAATTTTTCCAAGCTTTTGAACATATATACACATATTAAATCAGTTTATATATACTGTTAAGAATAAGTGTTCCTTACAACTAATCATGTTTGAATATTTGCTCATAGTAGAATACTATTAATATTATTTAACTCATATAGTTATGTAGCTTGTCGAATTTTATGATATTTTCCAGAAGCTATTGAAGTTAAAATTATGCAGGTTAGCACTATGTAGACTTCTTTTCCAACCTTCTTTTTAATATAAAATCTAAAGATTTTAACTTGATCGCTCTTCTTTTTCAAGGCATTTTAAGGCCTCAAGCTTTTTTCTTGCGTCTGCCATATCAGGATAGAGTCTCAGAATCTCATCGAAAACCCTTATTGCTTCTCCGTATCTCTCCATTTTCCCCAGGACTACGCCTTTATAATTCATGGACTGGACGTCCCGGGGATTAATTCTTAGCAGCCTGTCAAAGGCTTTTAACGCTTCCTCATATTCTTCGATTTTTGCGAGCGAAATCCCAAGATACCTCAAAGACCTCTCATGCCAGGGATTGAGGGAAAGAGCTTCACTGAAGGCTCTAGC
>CAZFNE010000027.1:0-18327 GCA_964520335.1 uncultured Methanosarcinales archaeon
TCTTTTTCTCCGAGCTGTTCTATAAGCATCGCTCCTGCCCAGATTGTAGCAATCGGGTTTACTTTATTCTGGCCTTTATATTTAGGAGCTGAGCCGTGGATTGGCTCGAACATGCTTGTGCCCTGGGGGTTGATATTTCCGCCAGGAGCCAGGCCCAGGCCTCCCTGAATCATTGCTCCGAGGTCCGTAATTATATCCCCAAACATATTCGGGGTTACGACAACGTCAAACCATTCAGGGTTTTTCACAAACCACATTGTAATTGCATCAACGAAATTGAAATCTGTTGTAACGGCCGGGTGCTTTTCCGAAACTGCGTTAAATTCTTCTCGCCAGAAGCCGTAGATATCCGAAAGGACATTTGCTTTATCCACGGAAGATACATGCTTTTTCCTATCCTCTGCAAGGTCAAAAGCGTATTCAATTACCCTTTTTGTCCCTTCTTTTGAAATCAGGCCTATCTGGTAGCCTATTTCTTCGCTGTCGGTTTCTATATCAAGCCCGAATTTTGCAGAGTAAAGGGTCCTTTTAACCTCAAGCAGGGCTTTGCTTTCTCCCTTCTTTGCTCTGCCCCCGATTCCTATGTAGAAATCCTCGGTATTTTCCCTGACAACTACAAAGTCAATATCTTTTGAAGTCTTATCTTTAAGTGGAGTCCAGACCCCCTCAAGGAGTTTTATCGGGCGAAGGTTAACATATTGGTCGAAGTAAAAGCGTGCAGTTAATAAGATTCCCTTTTCAAGAATACCTGGAGCAATTCTTGGGTCTCCGATGGAGCCGAGATAAATTGCAGGATAGCCTGATAATTCTTTTAAAGTATCTTCCGAAATTAATTCCCCTGTTTTTAAGTAATGGTCTGCTCCATGGGGGTATTCAATCCATTCCACATCAAAACCAAATCTTTCGCCGGCAGCATCTATAACTTTTCTGCCTTCGGCGATGATTTCTGGGCCTATCCCATCTCCGGGAAGGACCGGAACCTTATACTGCGTCATATTTCTTCTCCTTCTAGATTTCCAGATAAAGCTACCTTCTTATTTAGAGAGCCAATATTCTAAATTTCAGGATCTGAAGTCATAGCATCTCCAGGCAGGTTTTCTGATTTTTTAGCTTTCAGAGGCCAGTTTCCTGGCATATTCTATGAGCCCTCCCTCATTAACGATTTCACGCACGAAATCAGGAAGAGGGGTTGCCTGATAGGTCTCTCCTTTTGTCAGGTTTTTTATAACTCCTGTGGCGAGGTCTACTTCAAGTTCATCTCCATCGTCAATCCTGTCAGTGTCAGGGCATTCCAGCACAGGGATTCCGATGTTTATTGCGTTCCTGAAAAAGATCCTTGCAAAAGATTTTGCGATAACACAGGCTACTTTTGACCCTTTCAGGGCTAGAGGCGCATGTTCGCGCGAAGACCCACATCCGAAATTGCTTCCTGCGACCACGATATCATTTTCATGGACTTTTTTTGCAAATTCCGGGCGTACACCTTCAAAGGTATATTTTGCAAGTTCCTCAGGAGTATTGTAGATAAGATACCGCCCTGGAATTACCGCATCGGTATCCACATCATCTCCAAATTTCCAGGCTTTTCCTTTCATAACGTCACCATTGATTTACTGCAATTGTACACTGTTATTAAAATCTTTACAGCCTGTAATTAATTGCATTACAGGGTTGAAGTATCACAGGTAATATTTAAATTATTTTCTGGCAGGGAATAAAAATTGGTTAACAATTGGTTAACAATTAATTGACAACTGGTTCAAAATTCCATTTTCATTATAAACCGCCCGTTTATATCACAACTATAAAATTTCATTTCAGGCTTTTATTCTTTCTTTTTATTTCTCTTTTTCAGCCTACGAAAGCTCAAGAGCACTTGGTTCTCCTCCCCCGTGCCAGCTTACTCTTGGACGGACGCGCACGAGGTGAACAGATTCTGAGTGATCATCTATTATCAGCGCGACTCCTCTTTCACTTCCCATCTTTTTCAAATATGCCTGCAGGTTTTCCTGCATATAAAGCGGCCTGGAGGTTTCAAGAGCCTGAATATCGTCGCTTGCTGTAAGGCGATGGCAGATAAGAAGGTCGCTTTGGGAGATCACATCCGGATGAAGACTTGCAGGCCTCTGGGTTGCTAAAATCAAGGAAAGCCCGGGCTGCCTGCCCTGCCTGAGGCAGCGGTTAATAAGCACTCCTGATGCAAGGGTTTCGGTTTTTGCGGGCACGAAAATATGAGCTTCATCTATGAAGAGCCAGACCATTGGGAATTTTTCTTCTCCAGGCTTCTCTCCCATGAGCTCTTTTTCATAAATCCTTCTGGCCTCAAGGCTTGCTTCATAAAGCTTGCCTGCAAGAATTGACACCGCAGCAGCAGACACATTTTCATTTTCGAGGGTGCTCACATCCAGTATTGAGGTTTTTCCTCCTGAGACAAGCTCAGATAAAGGAGTACCTTCTCTTGAAAAAAGTCCCCAGGACGCAGCCGCCCTAAAATAATTCTCTGCGGCTCCTTTTGAAACAGAATCTGAACTCTGATCTTTGGTGATCTCAGAGATAATTTCCGCAAAGGAATAAGTTTCTTCCCTATCCTTTAGATCCTCAATTATTCTGACCAGTAAAATCCCGAGAGGAGATACTTCTTCTATCCTAAAAATCCTGCACCACTGGCTGCCTGACAGATCCTTGACTGAAATCGAAAATGGCTTTACAACTATGTTTCGTTTTTTGTAGGTTTCAACATTTCCTGCAGGCACAAAAATTTCAGCATCAATCCCAACTGGTTTTAAATTCCAGCTTTCTAACCGGTTAGCTTCAAAAAGGTTAGGATATCTCACTGTCCAGAAAATCCCCATTGTATCAATTACAAGGGATGCAAGTCTTTTCCTGATTTCCGGATTTAAAAGGGCAAATTCTTCAAGAATACAGCCCATGGTGTACGATTTCCCATATCCTCTCTTTCCACAAATCAAAACAGCATGGGGTTTCAGGGCGTCAAGATAAACTGCAGCTCCTCTAGAATGATCAAGGGCCAAGTAATTCCCTATGGATAAAAGGCCCCGTCCAAGGTTATCTTCATTTCCAAGCACACACAATGCTCCGGCGAATTTCCCTTCAAATGCAGGCCTGAGTTCCTTATTTTCCACTTTCAGCATTATGAATTATCGGATTGAAAACTATTTAAAATAATTTATTTTGTTTGGCTTAAATAAAAATTCTTATTTTAAGTTTTTTTAGGTTCGAGCATTATTTTTTCATTTGTGGAAAAATATCAAGGTCTAAGGCTCTTATAGATCTGTAACATCAATGACCTTTAACTTTCGGCAAACAAAGGTGGAGACTGATGAGAATATCAATAATTCTTGGGCATCCGAGTAAGGAAAGTTTCAATCATGCAATTGCGAATACGGTTGTTGAAACCTTGTTAAATAATGGGCATGAAGTATTTTTCCATGACCTGTATGAAGAAAACTTTGATCCACTAATTTCGAGTTCGGAAATCCCTAAAGGAGCTTCTTTAGAAAAAGTAATTGAGGAACACTGTAATGAAATTAGTGAGGTAAAAGGGATTATTATAATCCATCCTAATTGGTGGGGCCAACCCCCTGCAATTTTAAAAGGATGGATAGATCGAGTACTGCGCCCAGGAGTAGCTTATGAATTTAAAGCAGGTGACAGTGGGGAAGGAGTACCGATAGGGTTATTAAATGCAGAGACAGCTTTAGTATTCAATACCTCAAATACACCGAAAGAAAGAGAATTGCTAGTATTTGGAGACCCTCTTGAGAGCCTCTGGAAAAATTGTATCTTTGATTTTTGCGGAGTAAAAAACTTTTACAGGAAAATGTTTGGGGTAATAGTTACCAGCGAGCTTGGGGAACGACAAGCCTGGTTAAAAGAAGTGGAAGAAATAGTGAATGAATATTTCCCAAAGAATGCACATTTTCATGATGAATATTAAATTTATTTTTAATCGATTTTCTTTAATTTTTCTAGTGTTCTTTTCACTCCTACCCTCGGATTAAGTTTCAATGCGGTTTCAAAATGCTTTATCGCCTCGATGTTATTTCCCTGCAAATGGAATATTTCGCCTAAAGCCCTATGAATTTTTGATTTCGTATCTTTATCGGGAAATCTTTTTAATCCCTTTTTTAGAGGAGTTATGAGGGGACTATATTCCTGAGGATCGATATTTGAAGAAAGGTCTATTTTTAATTCTTTGATGGCTGCAAGAAATTCGATGTCATTCCCATTATTGATACGATCATCTCTATATAACCTAGAATCAATAAAAGTTCCTTCAAAAGTGTAACGATAAGCCTTTTGTTTATCATGAATTAAATACAGGATTTTCTTTTTAGTATCAAAACGATAATTTTCTGCCCAATCAAGCTCGGCCCCGATAGTTTCTGGCACTTTCTTCCATAACAATTTTTTATTCATTATATCAAAGAAAAACAGTTTACAACTATCCGATTTACTTGTACTTTCTAAAGCCTGGCAAACAGCCAAATTTCCATCATCTGAAATTCCAGTAGGGCCCAGATTTGCCTTACATTTTTGCTTGACCAAAGTTTCTCCATTTAAATTTATTATATGGAATACCCCATACATGCCTTTAGAGGTCGAATTGCTAAGAATAAATACTCCCGAGTTTGAGGCCATCCCATTATTAGGATGTCTCATCTTAGCTTGAAGTTTTAGTTTCCCGCGTTCTAACAAAATATATTTCCCATTCTCATCTTCTGTCTGGTCTTCCCACGCTAAAATAAATTTGCCGTTTGGCGATTGATGATATTTCCCAGTAAAATCACCAATTGATAAAGAATTGCCATTTATCGAATAATTTAATTTGGGAGATTTCTGATATTTTTTTGCTTTCTTTTTAAAAAAGTCAAATAAACCCATGTTGCAGACACCAGAAACATGTATTCTTAATCAGGAATTATTATTCGTGTATAACATCTAATTCTTTAAAATGTTTTTGAATCTGATGGACCTATTGCCTATTTTCCTTACTTCCTGGCTTTCCCAAAGCATTTGTGGATTTATTAAGTTAATGTTAATCTGAAAATACACAAACCAATAAAAGGTCAGTATCTCCTCTTAATTAAAATTATTCAATTATGATTTTAATAATCCCAAAAAAGTTCACTAGTGAAAAAAGAATTAAAAAGCCCTGAAAATTTCAGTAGCTTCAAGAGGTCAACTGTTAGAGTATTAGCCAATTGCTATTTGTTCAAGGTTATTTGCTTAAAAGTATCTGTTTAGAATAATTACTATCCAAAATTTTATCTGCTCAAGATATTATTTTATCTAACTGGTTTGTCTGAGCAGCTATTTTTATTTCCTGCGCTATTCTTCTTCCCGTAGACAAATCTTCCTGAATTAAGTCCGCATAAGGAGAACCTGAGACATAAAGATTTGTTCCGGCTACAATTCTGGCTGAGATCTCAAATACCTTAATTTCAAGGCAATCCGTAAAAACTGTTTCGAGACAGAAAGCCCCTATCATCCCGCCAAAAAGGCCAAGGGATTCTTCAACCACTCTTTCTCCAAGGGAGAAAATCAGAGGCAATAGAGATTCTCTGGCTACAAGAGGAACGTTTCCTGTAACTACATATGTGGGACGGATACCTGCTTCTATGAGTTCTCTTGGGGAACCGAGCCTGAAGATCTCGTCAGCATTTGATTCAACCCGACGGTCCATGCTCAGGAGTTCAAGGCTTCCTTCACTCAATGTATAGCCATCATTCTTTATTGGGGAATAGAAGTAGTGCAAATAATAACGAGTGCCTGTAATAAATTCCTGGATAGTATATTTTTGGGACCGATCCACAAGCTCATTAAATTCTTCATAGGTTTTTGCAACAAAAAACCCTTTTCCCCCTTTTGCCCCGTGATATTTCACCATTACAGGGCCATTAATGTCTCTGGGGTCGTCTATTTTCCCAGGCATGTGGATACCTGCTCCGAGTAGCCATTCCCGCTCTTTATCTCTGTCGGACTCCCATTCAAGGACAGCCCTGTTCCCAAATGTAGGAACTTCCATTTCTGCAAAATTTTCCGTTCCCAGGTAGGCTACAAATGACCCGTGTGGAATTATAATTGTATTTTTCTTTCTAAGTTCTTCAGCCTTGTTCATTATATCTTCGTAACTATCAATAATAAGATATTCATCCGGTTTTGCCTTGGGAAACGCCTCATAAAATTTAGGGGGTTTGCCAACGCAGATTCCCAGAGTTTTGAAGCCTTCTTTTCTTGCTCCATCAAATATTTGAAGGCTTGAGTGAGAACAAACTGTTGCAATAGTGAGGTTTTCTAAATCATAGTTTTTCAAAAATTCAAGAATCTGCTGTTTTGTGACCATGTTTGCTACCAGCGGAAAATTTAGATTAGAATACACAATGTTCTATTTAAGATTAAGGGCTGGATTCTATATATAAATATAGTAATGAATGTATATTTACCTGTAAAAATAAAATTTATATTAAGGTCGGTGTAAACTAGAGTAAGAAGTAAAGTAAAAAGAAGCAGGTTTTTATTTCAGGAAGTATGTATGGACGGGCTTAAAGATCAAAACGATTTGCCAGAGCCTGGAATATCCCCTCAGGCATCTGAAAGAAGTGAAATGGGGGGGAAAGTTCTGGTCCTCCCTGTAAACGAAGATTCAAGGAAAATAACACAAATTCTTTCAAATGAGACTTCATTAAAGATTCTTGAATTACTTGGAAATAAAAGTATGTCTGCAAGCAAGATTGCAGAGGAGTTACACTTACCCCTGACCACCGTTAAATACAATATTGACTCTCTTGTTGAATCTGATCTTATTAAGGTTAAACAAATAAAATGGAGCCAGAAAGGCCGGCAGGTAAAAATTTACGAATCGGCTGAGAAACTTATTGTCCTGGTGCCTTCAAAAAGTTCTCTGGATAAACTGTCCCTCCTGAATTTGCTGCAGAAATATATTGGGGTAATAGGGGCAGCTTTCTTTGTGGCTGCAGGTATAGAATATTTTTCAATGTATATGCAGGCAAAAAGGATTATTGATGCAACCGCTCCATTAAGAACACCAATATCCCAGGTAAATGAATCCATTCCCGCAGAAGCAGTTCAGGGAACTAATGATACAGGCCCTATGAGCCAGAAATTACCCGAGTCCTCTACAATGGAAACTCAGGTTAATGTTAGTCCGAAAGCTCTGGAAGTTAGTACAGAAAATTCTTCCCTGGATACTGGGGTTAGTGGTGGAATTGAGGAAATTAGTGTTGCCACTCCAAATGCTTCAGACTCGGTTCAAAATATTCCACCTGTACCGCACGAAGGGCTTGCCCACACCGGAGGGTTTCATGGACTTTACGATGTTCTTGCTCAACATCCAGGAATCTGGTTTCTATTTGGATGTATTTTTATAGTATTCCTGTTGATTGTAAAAGAAGTTTATTTTAAGAAAAAAAGCAGGTAAAGATTGGTATGAGGGTCGCTTTAAAGCTTGCATATATAGGCACTGAGTTTCACGGCTCCCAGATCCAGCCTAATGTCATAACCGTAGAGGGAGAGCTTTTCAAAGCCTTTCGAAACCTTGGGCTAATAGAGAGCCCTAAATCTGCCAATTACATTTGCGCTGGCAGAACTGATGCTGGGGTCCATGCTCTTGGGCAGGTTATTGCCTTTGATACCGATAAACCGAATTTAGCGGTCCCAAGAGTTATAAATTCGGAACTGCCTCCAACTATCTGGGCCTGGGCGCATGCTGAGGTCCCGCGTGACTTTGATCCAAGGAGAGATGCTGCCTCAAGACATTATCGGTACGTTATGAGCGGAGAGGGCTACGATATTTTCAAGATTCGGGAAGCTTCAAAACTACTTGTCGGAACCCATGATTTCGAAAATTTTGCAAGGACAAATGGGGAAAAAAGTACTATCCGCACAATTGAGAGGATCTCCGCAAGGGTAGACGGAAACCTCACAAAAATCGATGTCGTTGGCAATAGCTTTCTCTGGAATATGGTCCGAAAAATAGTGACTGCACTTTCCATGATCGGAAAAGGGCTCAGAGATAATGACTGGCTGCTTCAGATGTTAGATCCTGATATGTATGAAGAAGGAATTGAACCTGCCCCCGCTTACGGATTAACCCTTATGAAAATCAACTACGAAGAAAAAATCCCCTGGATTGAAGATGATTATTCTATCAGAAGAACAATGGAACAGAATGGGAAAAATATTCTTAAATACAGGGTAATGGCTGAAGTGCTGGAAGAATTAATCTCGTCTCCATAATCAAGATCGAAGGTAAATCAAAAGTAATCAAAATCTAAAGAATAAGATAACAGGATAATCAACAATATAACTTGAAAATATAGTAGTAAATATAAATTAAAAAATAAATCACAAATAACTAAATAACTGACTAACTAAATAAATATATAAACAACTAAATAAATACATAAATAAACAGATAATAAATCAAAAGTAAATAAAAAATATAAATCAGAAATATTCAAGTTTTATTTGCTTAAGCTAATTATCTGGTCTTTGTTTCTTTCATTTTCCTGTAGTTATTCCTTCTTAAAAACGGTAACTATGCGTGTCAGGCTTCTGTGTACACGCTGGACATAAATCTCAAGCATCTTAAGTCCAGCCTTTTCTCCATATTCCAATACAGTCTTGTCTGAAACCACAACTGCAACTCCACCTGGCTTTAAAACACGCTCGATTTCCACAAAGGCACAGGAATACAGTTTTTCTAAAGATTCCGCAAGAATTGCTGCAGACCTGCCGTATGGGGGATCAGTTACAATTGCATCGACTGTACCTTCTTTAAGTGGAATTCTGCAGGCATCTCCCTGTATTATTGTATAGTCAAGCCTGAAGGCTTCCAGGTTCATACAAGCTCCAATAACAAGTTTTTCCTGAGCATCCACTCCTATGACTTTTGCGCCTATAAGCCCGGCTTCAATGAGGATTCCTGCAGTCCCACAAAATGGGTCAAGAAAGATTTCTCCTGGTTTTATTCCGGAAAGATTTGTTAAGGCCCGGGCAACCCGCGGCATAAGGACTCCAGGGTAGAAAAAAGGTTTATTCTGGGGCGTTCTGGCTTCATAAGCGCTCCTGTCAATAGAAGAAATAAGAGTTCCCAATACAGCTTTTTCGCTGAGAAGCACTCGGAACTCCACATCAGGATTTTTCATGTTTGCACGAAAACCCTTTCTGTATATAGCGCCGCCGATTTTCTGCTCCAGAAGCTCTCCTGGAAAATCAACGTGATGTTTAATTCTTTTTGCCCTGACTACAAAAGTCTGGCCTTCCCTGATATATCCCTGGGGCTCAAAAGCTTCTGCGAGTTCGAGAACAGCATCTGGGGTATTTTCTGTAACCCCAATAACTTTCAAGATATTATGGGTCATTGCAAGCCTCTCAGTAACAGGCCCTTTAAGGCATTCTTGCACGCTTTCTTCTTTTCCTTCCAGACCTTTTATATCTACTACTAAGCACTGGTCTAACCTGTAAAAGACCTCAAAATCAAGCCCCTGTATCTTCAAACAGGCAATAACTTCTACAGCAGGCAATTCTTCGTGTTCTCCAGAGAGTTCAAAAGCATACAACATCGGTAAACCTGAATAAGTTGATAATTTAGTAGATTTATAGTAGATTTAGTAAAGCGAATATATTCCAATTATTGGTGAATAAAATAATAGCAAGCGTAACTAGCTAAATACAGTTCACCTTAAAGCTAAGAAGCAATATAAATTTTGTTTGTAGAGCCGAAAAATAGAAAATGAAAATAAAAGTGGAAATTAACAAAAAGTCAAGCTCTGGATTAATTTAAAAACTGAGTAATAATATTATAATTTTATTTCGGCCTATTTTTACATTTTTCCTGGTGAATAAGTTGGGTTTAGACAAATAACTCTAAAATAACAATTATCCTTATTTTAAAAATTTATAAATTATGAATTAGTAGATAATGGCTCTAATTTTAAAAATAATTTCAAAACATCTTTTCCAGGGCTTCTCTTCCGGTCATTCCTGGTTCAATTCCAAGCTCTTGAGCCAATTGGGTTGCTTCAACAATCTGGGTTTTAAGCATATCTTCGAAAGTCTGCACGCCCTTTACCTTTGCAGCCACATCACCGAGGTTTTCTGCAGCATTTATGTTCAGATATCCGCACATTAGAAAGCCTTTCTCAGCTCTGATAACCAGAAGAGGATGTTTTTGCATTTCAAAACGAAGGCCAAGGGCACATCCTTTTTCAAGGTGGATTTGTTTGATGAGCATAACTTCATATAAGCTTCAAACCACATTAATTTTTTGTATTCGGGTATGAGCTTATAATTTTTTGGAAAACTGAGTGAAGATAAGCTATCTATACTCACTTCGCCTTTCTAATTATTCCTCTTCCTATGTGAAATCATTCTCCCAGTTGAGAACGATTCCTTATTGGCTGTACATTAACGCTTTTATTTTGAGAAGTAAATGAGCTGGAATAATTAAAAGGGATATAAAAGAGAAGTATAAAAGAGAATTTTGGGAATGAAATTCAGGATAAATTTATTCTGGGATTAATATCCCAGAATTCGATCACTAAAAGCTTAGTCTCAAAAAGTTAAACTTCGAATTTTCAAAATTTCAAGATCTAATTCGATTTGATCTTCTCTTTACTTTGTTTACTTTGTTGTAACTTCACAACCGTCACTGGTTATTATTATCGTATGTTCTGCCTGGGCCACGAGCCCGCCTGTCCTTTCAATAAGAACCGGATACGAGTGAATAACTCCGGCTTTTTCCAACTGGATCAATGCAAAATCCAGCTTATCAGCCTGGAGCCAGCGTTTTGCAAAAGGCAATTCTTTATACTCTTCGGCCTGTTTCAGGACATTCCTGACTGCTGGCATACGTACCGGCTTTTTCCTGATAATACTGTAAATTTCGGTTAAGCTTCCTTCATGGACAAAGCCTGCTCCGTTTGTCGCGAAAGGTTCTATTGCAAAAACATCCCCTTCTTTTAACACAGCCCCTCCTTCCACGTGCTTATTCGGAATGGCAGGTTCGTCATGGGCCTCATACTGCGAAAGTCCGTGGCCTGTCAGGTTTATTATTGGGTTTAAACCATAAACCCGAATACTGCTTTCAATTGCAGCTCCAAGCTGCCCTGTAGTGACTCCTGGCCTGGCAAGGTCAATAGCTGCAGCAAGCCCGGCTTCGGCTGCTTTTACTATATCGGAATTTCCTGACAGGTCAACTGTTACGGCCGAGTCTGCAATGTATCCGTCTACATGTACTCCAAGGTCGAGTTTTACCATATCTTTTGCAAAAATATCAGCATCTTTTGCCTTTGGAGTTGCGTGTGCAGCTTCCTGGTTTCTTGAAATATTACAGGGGAATGCAGGTTTGCCCCCGAGTTCAATAGTCCGGGTTTCAACGAAATTCGCAACCTCTAACAGACTGTTTCCTATTTTTATCATATCCACGGCTTCAGCCCTGACGATTTTTAAAATCCTGCCCGCTTCTCTGTATTTATCAAGGACAGCTTGCTTGTTATTTACGTTATCAGTCATACTAACCTCTATCAGACCCTTTGTATATCTATAGTACAGTTTTTTGTATTATATGATGTTAATATAATTTACTATTTATTCATCTTTATCTATTTAATCACATATTTTGAAATTTTTTGGCTCGCATTAAAGATAATAACCTGATGTAATAATAAAAGCTAAGACTTGATGAATATAACTGCTAATTCCTAAATAATTATTCGTAATCCAGTTTTCTAATTTCTAGGGTGTTCGGGACGTTATTAGGGGGCATATTTAGCTATGAACATATACACTAAAACTCTATTGAACTTATTGAATGATATCTGAAAATCATTATAACACAAACTTCTTTTCCAGTTTTGTAAGATTCTCAAAGCCGTCTTCAGTAATCAATACTATATCTTCAAGCCTAATACCTCCGATTTCCGGATAATACAATCCAGGCTCGATAGTAATTACATTCCCTGCTTCAAGGAAAACTTCACTTTCTCCAACGCCCGGAAGTTCATGCACGTCAAGCCCAACTCCATGCCCGGTTGAATGGATGAAACCCACTTTTGAACCGCTTTTATATGTATGATAGCCAAGATCCTCGAAGGCGCTACAAACTGCATTGTGCACTTTGGCTGCAGAAATTCCTGGCTTTAATAGCTCAAAAGCTTTTTCCTGGGCCGTAAGCACGGCTTCGTACAACTTTTTAAGTTCAGGGGGAGCTTTTCCATAAAGCACTGTACGCGTCATATCTGCAAAATAACGTTTCTTTTTGCTTCGGGGGAAAATATCAATAATGATTGGCGAATTTGCCATTAGAGAACCGCGTGTAGTTCCATGAGGATTTGCAGTATCTTTTCCGCAGGAGACAATTAGTTCTTCGGTCTCGCATCCATAATCGAGCAAAGTATGATCAATAATTGAAGTTATTTTAGTGCCGGTAAGCACCTGGCCTTCGGAATAGAGAACTCCTTCTCTATTTTCTGCCGCCGCAATAGTTTTTATTGCAGCTTCCATGGCCTTCTCCCCGGCCATCTGGGCATATTTTATAGCTTCAATTTCTTCCTGCCTTTTCAGGCTCCTCATTTTCTTGAAAGGGCTCTTTACAGGTGTCACTGAAAATCCCGAATTTTTAAGGTATTCCGAATAATAAACCGGGAAATCGTAAGGTACTGAAATCTTTTTTGTTCCTTTTAATGTCAGTAATTCTGATATACAGGCTGCATAAGCCGCTGAGGCATCTTTTTTTTCCTTAAGTTTTTCCCTGTACCTGAGATCTTGAGTTGTTTTTATAATAGAAACCCTTGATTCAAGTTCAGCCCTTCCCCTTTCCATTTCTGAAATAAAAAGTACCTCTTCTCCTGTCGCTGTCTGCAGGTAACCAAATTCGTCAGAGGCCAAAAAATGAGTTGCATAATAAATATCGGAGTTATGAATATCTCCTGTTATGAAATAGGCGTCAGTCCTTGCTTCCTCAATAGCCTGTTTTATACTGAACTTCTGCTCTGTCATGGAAGGTAATTCTATTGTTTCTGAATAAAATTCTTGTCGTCAGATTTTTCGTCAGATTTTTTTCGTTTATCCTGAATTGATCAAGGTTTTACTGTTCTATCTCAGCGATGATCTGTCTTTATCTTTAATATCTGATTTTAATATTTCTTCATCTATTTCGTGGCCTAAAGCAAAAAATTTCTCTAAATTCTCAAAATAGCGGTTTAAAGAAGCTGTCATTTCATCCGAAAACCTGAGAAAACAAACGTATTTCCTTTTCCCCTTCTCTTTTACCCAGCCTTTTTCTTCTGAAGTTTCATTACTCAAATCACTTATAATCTCTGAGGAACTGCCGAGAATAAACCTAATGCTTATAGTCAACTCTTTCAGCATCTTATCTTTTCTAAATTCAATATAGTCCCTGGAAATTCCTGAATGGGACAGTTTACTTCTATGGATCCAATAATCATTGTTGTTCAGATGAGTTTCAACAATATCAGGAACCTTATCAGGCAATTCTTTCAAATCCAATTTTAATCTACTGAGTTTTTCATTATTGAATTTTTCATTAATCTGCACCAAGTTCTCAGGGTTCTCAGAGTTTCCAGAAAGATTAGGAAAAACGGGAAGAGCCTCATTCTCCAGAGAATTTGCAAATGCTTCTACTTCCCTTTGAGTCCATTCTAATGCAAATTGTTTTGTAAGTCCAATAAAACAATGGGTTTCCGTTTCCATTCTTTCTTTAGTATTTTCCAGCCTGGTCAGTAAATGATTAAGTTTTTCTTGGGGATTTTCGAGGATATCGGCCTCAGGCATTATTGTGTTCTCTCAGTTTTGTATTTAAAAAAAATATATTTACCAATAATCCACTTGCAGGTTTATTAAAATATAACTTATAAAAGAGAATTAAACAAATTAATTAAATTAGTAACAGAATCTTTCAAGTGATCTTAAAAATAAATCAATAAAATCTTTTTAATATTCTTTATTTAAATTGGTACTTTCAGACTCTCATGGTAACTGCGCATTAACGTTTCTGCAATGCTTGGCAATGATTGTACCACGCATTTCTTTACTTCGTCATCATACCATGCACAATTGGTTCCTATACAATCCGAAAATTTAGGATTAGGAGCCGTTGAGCTTTCTTTGTATTGTCTCAATGGACATTTTTTTGAGTTCACTTTTTCCATCCCCTATATGGTAATCGTGATAATTTTGTTTTTATCACTATTGTTTTCTTTATGCTGTCTGTTTATATATATCATTCGTTAGTTCTCAAGGGAATGAGTGGAGCAACCTCAGTTTGATTACAGTGGAGTTTCTAGAAGCATAAAAATAGTTTTAGAGTTTTATTTGTTTCTCAGAATTTTTTACTGGATTATCTACGAGTTTTTATTGAGCAAATAATGCCCAGGCCCAAAAAAGAGGCAAATTAACTTTTGATTTTGTTGAAAAACGATTTTTTTTGAACTAATTCAGCCCTAAAAGCAGTTATCTCAGACAATCTTAAACACTCCAGGCTAAATCATATTCTGGTGAGGATAAAGATAAAAGCTTGAATTTGGCTGAGTGGAGTAGTGCGCAGGCTTAGGGGCGTTATACCAAGGATTTCACTTTTTCTTCTTCAGAATCCTTGTAACCTTCTATATTCTTGAGATTTCTCAAAAATGATTTCCATAATATTTGCAAAAACTTCTAAAAAATAGTTTAAAATTTACCCCTAAAGATTAACTTTCTACCCGTCTGGGCTATTAGTAGATAGTAAGAAAATATACGCAAATTTTACGTATAACTTTCTTCAGATTCTACAGTCTTTGATTTAAAAATGGGAGTTTTCCTCTGTTTCAAAGGCATTTTTTAAACTAACAAAATATTGGACATCTCTAATTGTATGAGTTTGGCGTAAAGATTAATAAAATAGTACTCAAATCTATTTTTTTCTATTGTTGAGGATAAATTGTTCTAAATTATTTCTTACAATTATGGTTTTTGGGTGACTTGGTCCCAAAACTTTTTCACGTATTTCAAGTGCCCTTTTATAGAGTGGTAGTCCTTTATCGTGATCTCTCGTTTTAAAATAGAACACTGCGAGATTGTTTAGCGATGTTGCAACATCTGGATGATTTGGCCCCAAAGTTTTTTCACTGATTTCGAGTGCTCTTTTATAAAGTGGGAGTGCTTCTTCGTACTCTCCCATATTGTCATAGAGTAATGCTAGATTATTTAATGATGCTGCAAAATCTGGGTGATTTTGCCCCAAAGTTTTTTCACTGATTTCGAGTGCTCTTAGATAAAGTGGTAATGCCTTTTCATAATCTTTCATCTGACGGTAGAGTTCTGCAAGATTGTTTAAGGTTGCTGCAACAATTGGGTGTTGTGGGCCCAATACCTTTTCAGCTATTTCAAGCGTCCTTTTATAAAGTGGGAATGCTTCTTCGTAGTCTCCCATATAATAATAGAGCGCTGCGAGATTGTTTAGAGTTGCTGCAACATCTGGGTGCTGCGGACCCAATACCCTTTCACGAATATCAAGTGTCTTTAGATAAAGTGATAGTGCTTTTTCGTTGTCTTTCATTTGATAATGAAGTGCTGCAAGATTGTGTAGTAAATTTGCAATATCTGGGTGTTGTGGACCATGTAGCTTTTCATTAATTTCAAGTGCCCTTTGATAAAATAGAAGTGCCTTTTCATATTCTCCCATATGATGATAGAGTCCTGCGAGGTTGTTTAGTGAATTTGCAACAGATGGGTGTTGTGAGCCCAGAGCATTTTTACGAATGTCAAGTGCCTTTTGATAAAGTGGTAATGCTTTTTTGTAATACCCCATACTTTCATAAAGTGCTGCAAGATTGTTTAGTGAATTTGCAACCGATGGATGTTGTGGGCCCAATGCTCTTTTAGCTATTTCAATTGTCTTTTGATATAATTGAAGTGCCTTTTCATATTCTCCCATATGATGATAGAGTCCTGCGAGATTGTTTAAGGTTATTGCAACAGCTGGATGTTGTGGACCCAACGCTTTTTCATAAATGTCAAGTGCCTTTTGATAAAGTGGTAATGCTTTTTTGTAATCCCCCACACTTTCGTAGAGTGATGCAAGATTATCTAAGGTTGCTGCAACATCTGGGTGTTGCGAACCCAGTATCTTTTCGGTTGTTTCAGATGTCTTTTGATAAAGTATAAGTGCTTTTTCGTAATCTCCTATATGATGATAGAGTAAAGCAAGATTATTTGTGGCTGCTGCAATATATCGATGTTCAGATCCGAGTTTCGTTTCAATAATTTGCGACAATTCTTCATATATAGGAGCAATTAACTGCCAGAACGCTGCTGTTTGAAACGGTTTTGCTGCAGCAATAAACCAATAGAATAAATCCTCTGTTTCAAGTGATTCTTTTGCATGGTAGAAGGCTTCAGCTAATTCAATTTCGTGCTCTGGGGTAATTGTTTTGACGTCAATTCCTTTTAATTTGTTTTCGTAGTACTCAAGCATAAATTTATGGACTTTTTGTCTGTCAATCGAATTCTGAAACTCCTGAAGACTTTTTCTCATTAACTGATGAATAAAGTATCTTCCATTGTCATCTTTTCTTACAAAAGAAAACTTGATTAATTCCGAAAAAGCGCCAATTGGAAGTCCTGGATCAAACTCATTCATTAATACTTTGAATAACTCTTGATCCCAGAAATTAGGAATTGAGAGGACTTTAAGAGCTCGAATTTCATTAGTATATAGGTATTTTACAAATGTTTTGAAAATCTCTGGTTGTGTTTTTCCAAAATCTTCTGGAGCTGGCAGTCTTTTTTCGTTAATTATTATCTTTTCATAAGTATCAACAGACAGGTTGAGATAGAAAGGAACACCTTTGCTAGCTGTAATAATTACTTCTTGAATACCTTTCTCCTTAATGCCACACTTTTTTAAGAATACCGCACTATAATTTTCTGGTAGATCCTCTACAGGTTGGTGCTCCAAATACATACCCCAATCTGGATCACATTCAGATGTCCATAGTAATTTTTCTCTTCCGCATATTATCCATGAAACACCAGACATGTTTTGGATAAGGTTATCTCTTATCCATTCATCTTTTTCGTGGAAACTGCCTTTATCTCTCTGACCATCCCAGAGCGCTTCATAAGTGTCAATAAAAATGTAAAATTTTGATTTTTCACCGAAATGTTCAAAGAAATCAGCGGCAAAAATTTCAGGTAAAAGTTCTTCTATTTTATTCGGCTTAAATTTCTCAATTTTAGAAATATCAAGATGGTGTAAGCTACACCATTTTCTAAAACTATCTGATGCACTATTCAAAATATCCCAAGCTAATGAAAATGTGCTAGAACTCTCAAGAACATCAATTATTTTATCTAAAATATCTCCTTTTTTAATTAAGGGATAATCCTGCTTTTGAAGAGAAATTTCAGGATGAATTTTTTTCCAATAAATCGCATGGATGGCATTAAAGAGGTGAAACTTTACTTTATGTTTCTCTTGAATATTATTTCGTAAAGTTATAAGGAAGGTACCAATATCTCTGTAAGTCTTTTCTTGCAAGTCTATTGAGACCCAAAATATTTTCGGGTATTCTTCATCAAGTATTTTTTGTAATTCTTCTTGGAGTTTACTTTTCCCAATGCCAGCAATTCCATAGTAAAATAGTACATTATATTTTAGAGCTCCATAATTTTGGATGTTATTTCTGAAAGCCTGAATACAAGCTTCCCTATCAACAAATATCCTTTCTTCTCCAAAGTATGTTGTAGGGCCAATAGACATTCCTGTATCTCCACATAGCAATTCCTAATTTTCAGGATCTCTAATTTATTTACATCTCAACTTATTCTATATTATTCTGCTGAATTTATGCAATTTCATTATGCTTAGACTCTTTGCAAAAATTAAGCAAATTTTCCTTATTAAGCAAATTGAGAATGTTTAATTCTTTCCTGATCCTATTATTGGCAGAATGCTAACTTTGACTATCAGACATTCTAGCTGTTTTTTCGCCATCTGAATGGCCAATAAACGCTACAAGAGAAAAAGACATAGGTGGTAGATCTAAAGGTCCATTTGAAATTCTTTTATCAATGTTAGGCCAGATCTAAACTACATAAACTGTATAAAGATAAAAAATTTGTAATTTCCTTCAAAAAAGCTAGAAATAAGGGTAATTTCTTCAAAAAAGAATACATAAAAGAGTATTTTGCTCGATTAGCTCTAATCGAGCATTGATTAAGACAATACGCCCGGACCGGGATTCGAACCCGGGTCGGAGCCTCGACAGGGCTCCATGATAG
>CAZFNE010000028.1:0-18266 GCA_964520335.1 uncultured Methanosarcinales archaeon
AGATGTTCTTTGATGTGACAGACACAATGGCAGAAGCAGATCTTGTTGAGAGAGTAACCAAAATCCAGAACTACAGAAAGTTCTATGTCGGGCGAAACCTGCTCCTTGACGGTATAGCAATAAGGGCCGTATCCAATGACCCTGCAAAATTCGCAGCAGCAGTCAAGAAAGTTGTGGAAACTGTAGAACTCCCTGTAATCCTCTGTTCACTCAACCCTGCAGTCTTAAAAGCTGGGCTTGAGGTTGCAAAGGACAAGAACCCACTGCTCTATGCTGCAACAAAGGACAACTGGAAAGAGGTAGGAGAACTTGCTCTTGAGTACAAAGTTCCTGTAACAATCTCAGTTATCAATGACCTTGACACGCTTAAATCCATTGCAAAGACCTTCGCAGAAGCAGGCATTAAGGACATTGTCCTTGACCCGGGAACCGCTCCAAGTGGCAAGGCTATGAAGGATTCCTTTACCAACTTCCTTAAGATCAGAAGAGCAGGCATTATGGGTGACACCGAGATCGCATACCCGATCATGGCTATTCCGCTCACTGCCTGGATGGCCGGAATAAATGATCCTGTTAGCGCCTCCTACTGGGAGACAGCAATGGCTGCAGTCTTCACCATCAGGTACGGCGACATGATGATTCTCCACAGTATGGAGCCATACGCCACCATGCCTCTGGTACACCTGGCCGAGACAATCTACACTGACCCGAGGTCTCCTGTCGCTGTAGACTCCAAGATGTACAAGGTAGGAACTCCAGACGAGAACTCCCCAGTACTCTTTACAACAAACTTTGCTCTTACCTACTACACAGTAGAGAGCGACCTTGCCTCAAATGGTGTCAACTGCTGGTTACTTGCAGTTAATACCGATGGTATTGGGGTAGAAGCAGCTGCTGCTGGCGGTCAGTTGAGCGCCGACAAAGTTGTTGACTCCTTCAAGAATGCAGGCTTTGATATCCACAAGGATGTTACTCACAACAGTGTAATTATCCCCGGTCTTGCTGCCCGTCTGCAGGGTGATCTTGAGGACAAGCTCGAAGCAAAGGTGCTTGTGGGCCCAATGGACTCCGGAAGGCTCCCAGGCTGGTTTGAGAAGAACTGGCCACCCAAAAAATAATTTGAAAACAATTGAGACATTAATAATCCGTGTCACAAAGACACGGACCTTTTTTCTTTTTTTGAGTTAAGGTTCTTAATTTGGATTTTTGAGTTAAAGTTATTACCTTTTTTATTATGGAAGTAATATATTCAGCTAGATATTTTCAATTACATAGAAGCCTTATCTATCTACAATTTTAATTTTCAATTATACATAAAAATTAGCTGAATACATAAAAAACCAAAATCAAGGGTTTCATGAGTGAAATAGAGATTTCTTATTTTTCAGGAACTGGAAACTCATTACATGTAGCAAAAGAGCTGCAAAAAAGAATCTCAGGAGCAAGCCTAATTCCAATTGCGAGTCTCTTAAATAAGGATTTTATAAAAACCAAGGGGAAAACAGTAGGTTTTGTATTTCCTATTTACCGGATGAATCTTCCGATTCCTGTAAAGAAAGTCACCGAGAAACTCGATTTAAAATCAACAGATTATATTTTTGCCATAGCTACCCGAGCCAATACTCAGCATATCGCATTTATTGAGATAGATCGGCTCCTGGAAAAAAGAGGAAAAGAATTAAATTCTTATTTTACTTTGAGTATGGCCTGTTCTGATCCGAAATTCAAAGATTGGAAACCTGCTACAAAAGAAGAAATTGCAAAAATGGAATTCGAAGTCCAGCATAGGCTTGATTTTATCCAAAAAATTATTATAAATCAGGAAAATAGCCGGGAAAAAGATTCAGCTTTCAATCCTATTAATCCCGTACTGAAACAGCTGGTTCGATTAGGATTATTCCTTGCCGAACACAATATTGGAAAAGATAATTTTTATACAGACTTTAAGTGTGTCGGATGTGGAACGTGTGAAAAAGTCTGTATTTCTGGAAAAATAAAAATGCTTTATAATAAACCGGTATGGCAGAAAAAAGTGAACTGTTACATGTGTTATGCCTGTCTCAATTATTGCCCTATACATGCAGTCCAGATTAAATCCAAGCCCTATATGAAACTCTACACGGAAGAAAATGAAAGGTATTGTCATCCATATGTAACAGCAGATGAAATTGCAAAACAGAAAAAAAGTAAATAAAAATATAATAGTAAAATCCAATCTACTTCAACTTAAACACGTAATAAGTTCTAGAATTAATGAAAGGTAGAATAGAAAAAGAAAAGCTGTGAGTTAGAATTTAAACAAAAATGTTTTCTTTAATAGAGACCTAAACTATATATTTTTAAAGCTACATTTCTAACTAGAAATAATTTTACTGGTTTTTGATTCCAAGAATTGGAATTTGGGGATTTACATTTGAAATAAAGCTTAAGCTATTCTTAAATAACATGAAGATGCTTAAAAGGTGAACTGCTTAGCCCAATGCAAAAAAATCTGTTAACTAGGCTTTATTTAAAATATTCTCTAAAAGATGCTACTCATGATATTACTAAGAAGATTATCAGTAAGGATTAAAAATGAATTCAATTACATGTCCGAAATGTGGCTTAGAAAGCGACAAATTATTTGATTCGGTCTGCAGAGACTGCTTCTTCGAAAGTTTCAAACTTATCGAATTACCTCTTGTCCTGCACGTAAGGATATGCTCAAATTGTGGAGCATATTTTCACAGGAGCAGGTGGGAAGATATAGGCAGGCTTGAAGAAGTGGTATTAAAGGCCGTAGAAAACGCCCTTTTCATTCACAATGAAGCCGGAGACGTAGAAATTTATTTTGAACCCAGGGAAATTACTCCTTACATATATAAGGTAAAAGTCGAAGTTGATGCAATAGTCCGTGAAGAACCTGCTCATGCAGAAGCTGAAACCGAGGTAAGAATCCAGAGAACAGCCTGTGATATGTGCAGCAGGGAATCAGGAGGATACTTTGAAGCAATTATCCAGATAAGGGCAGCAGGAAGATTCCCTACTGGCGAAGAGAAAAAACGCTGCTCTGCTATTGCCAGGGAAGCTCTTGAGAACATGAGAAAAAAAGGGGACAGACTTGCGTTTATAACTTACGTCCAGGAGCAAAAAGAAGGGCTTGACCTGTATATGGGGTCTATGAATGCCAGCAGGCAGGTTTGCAGGCTAATCACTTCGGAGCTTGGTGGAACTTTTTCCGAGTCTCCTACACTTGTGGGAATGAAAGATGGGAAAAACCTGTACAGAATTACTTTTGCGGTCAGGCTTCCTGAATTCAGGCCAGGCGATATAATAAAGTTTAGAGGGAGAATTCTCCAGATAAAAAGCTCGGGGAAAAAAGTCAATGGGGTTTCTCTGGAAGATGGGTCAAGATTTATTTTAACTCCTGAAGAACTGAAAGGGGCGGAAAAAATAGCCAACATCGCTGAAGCAGTCCAGACTGTCCTTGTTTCAATAGAAGAAAATGCGATTCTAGTGCTCGACCCGGAAACTTATGAGACGGTTACCATAAAAAAGCCCATATTATTCAACGCTCAGGCCGGGAGCGAAATTCCTGTTGTAAAAACCCAGTATGGCATCTTTGCGCTGGCATATTCTGAGAGTTTAAACTCAAAATAATGATGCACTCAGAAGAAAAATAATATAATAATAAATGTAATTAAAATTATAATAATACAATAATAATATAAATATACCGATAGAGCGATAATAATAAAAGAAATAAATATAAATAAAAAAGAAAGTGGAACAAAAGAGGAAACATGCAAAATATCCTTGTAATTGGATTTAATACCCGGAATATTGTTTGTTCTGCTCGAAGAGCTGGGTACAGGGTTTTCTCTCTTGACGCTTTTCAGGATTTTGATTTGCAAAGATGTGCATATTCATCTATTCTTCTTGAGTATAGAACTGCAAAGGAACTGCATCAACTTGATTCTTCCAGGATTAAAAACCAGATAAATGAATTCGGGCTGGACGGACTGGAATTCGATGCAGTAATTCTGGGTTCGGGATTGGAGACACTTGACAGAAGTATTTTTTCCTGTCCCATATTTGCCAGCTCCCCTTCCGCTGTAAAAGAAGCTTCAAACAAAATATCCTTTTCAAAAAGGCTTGAAAAACTTGGATTTCCCCATCCGCAGCGTTATTCTACCGATGAGTTAGATTGTATAGAATATCCGGTTATGGTTAAGCCGGCTGTAGGAGGAGGCGGAATCTTTAATAGGATTGCAAAGGATAAACATGAACTTCTATTTATTCTTGAGGAGTTTTCCGGACTGGATCCAGACCTGGAAAAAACAGTTTTAATTCAGGCCTTCCTTGAAGGAATTCCTTTAAGTATCTCTTTACTTTCCACAAAAAGAGAAGCCCTTTCCGTAGCTGTTAATGAACAGCTTATAGGAGTTTCCTGGCTTTCCAGATTACCGTTTGCCTACTGCGGAAATATAACTCCTTTTAGGACTGAAAAAGTAGGGGAAATGGAGGAAATTGCCGAAGATATAATACTAAACTTTGGGCTTGAAGGCTCAAATGGAGTGGATTTTTTGCTAACAGAAAATGGGCCTGTAGTTCTTGAGATAAATCCCAGGTTTCAGGGAAGCCTTGATACAGTCGAAAAAGCTACAGGGCTTAATCTTTTTGAGGCTCATATTGGCTGCTTTGAAGACAGGCTTCCGGAAAAACCGACTGCAAAATGTTTTGCTGCAAGAGGAATACTCTATTCCGATCGAGAGCTTTTTATAGACAGAGAACTCATGGACGTCATTCTTGGAGAAGAGGCCGCAGATATTCCTCTTCAGGGAACTATTATAGAGCCTGACTGGCCTGTTACCTCCCTGTTTTCGTGTACCCCGACCAAGGAAGAGGCAGTCCTGTCCCTTGAAAAAAGGGCAGAAAAACTTAAAACTTTTATTGAAAATCAAACAAAAAACAGAAATAAGCCTGAATCCTATCACAAAGTATAATTTCAGGTTTAAAACACAACTTTTCCAGATTAAGGAATTCCAAAATAAGTAATTCTAAAACGTGATGTAAAATTTAATAATGGTATGTGCAATTCATATAGAGATTTGAGGTGAATATATTTGGTCGATTTAGATGACAAAGTAATTAGAGGATACCTCACGAGTCTTGTAGGGGAAGAAGGGCTCAAAATGATCGAAGAAATGCCAGAGGGTGAGGTTACAGATGAAGAAATTTCTTCAAAAACAGGAATTCTCCTTAATACCGTTAGAAGAACTCTCTTTATACTTTATGAAAATAAATTTGCAATCTGCCGCAGGGAAAGGGATTCAAACA
This sequence comes from uncultured Methanosarcinales archaeon, assembly GCA_964520335.1. Lineage (GTDB taxonomy): Archaea > Halobacteriota > Methanosarcinia > Methanosarcinales > Methanosarcinaceae > Methanosarcina. The sequence goes on from CAZFNE010000028.1 coordinate 5,320, forward strand.
GCGGCTGGCTGACTTATCTCTGGCACCTTGACTTCTCCGACATCGAACACCAGCTTATGAGGGAAAAGAAAAAATTACTTAGGAACCTGAAAACTCGCCTCGAATTTGAAGAAGAAAATGTTTTCTATGTATGCCCGCAGGGCTGCGCCCGCCTATTGTTTAATGAAGCTACAGAAACTGAGTTTCTCTGTCCTTTATGTGGGGAAGATCTTGCATATTATGATAATTCCCAGTTCGTAGAAGCTCTTAAAAAACGTGTAGAAGCCCTAAGCTCGGCGTAAGGGATCAGTTTGATTACACAAACCGAAGCAATAAAACTCCTCAAAGAAGCGGGCTGTGCTCCGAATGTGATTGAACACTGCCAAGTTGTTAGCTCTTTGGCAACAGAAATTGCAGAAAAGATACAGGCAGCAGGAAATGAGGTAAATCCAGACCTTGTAAGAGTAGGAGGACTTCTTCATGACTTTGGGAGATGCCACACGCATTCAGTTTCACATGCCTTCGAAGGTTTTAAGCTGGCTCAAAGTAAAGGGATCGATCCTGAGATTTCCGAAATAATAAAAAGGCATATAGGAGCAGGCATCTCAAAAGAGGAAGCAAAAGAACTGGGTCTTCCTGAAGATGATTATTTTCCACGTAGTCTTGAAGAAAAAATTGTTGCCCATGCAGATAACCTGGTGAAAGGAACAGAAATAACTACTTTAGACGAAGCAATTATGCTCATGCGTAAGAAAGAAGTACCAGAAAAGGTAATAAAGAGAATAAAAGCGCTTGCTGAAGAAATAGAGAAACTTTCTCACTAATCCCGAGTTTTTAAAAGATCAGGAAGCACTAATATCCAGCTTAAGGAAAAGAAAAAAGAATTATTTTTCCAAATCATCCTCCGAATTTAAATCCAGATGCATTTAGAAAAAGGAAGGAGGAAAACTTATATATAACGATATTAATAATGAGTTAATGGATTGCTAGAATTCTGTGATTAAATTAAATGTATTCACCTCACTAAAACATTTTTTTTAGCGACATTTTCTCATTTTCAGCTTATCATGAGGGTATGTTTATGGATAATGACAAATACTTAAAGGGCACAACTACCGTAGGAGTAGTCTGTACCGACGGTATCGTGCTCGCAAGCGAACAAAGAGCCACAATGGGGAATTTCATAGCAAGTAAAACTGCAAAGAAAGTTTACCAGATTGATGACCTCGTAGGAATGACCACTGCAGGTTCAGTAGGGGATGCCCAGCAGCTTGTGAGACTTGTAAATGTAGAATCACAACTCTACAAGATGCGCAGGAACGAATCCATGACAATTAAAGGAATCGCGACCTTGATGTCAAACTTCCTGAATGCAAACCGTTACTATCCTATGATGGTTCAACTCCTTATAGGCGGGGTCGACAAGAACGGGCCTGCTATTTATTCTCTTGATCCTTTAGGGGGAAGCATAGAAGAAACAAGGATCTCATCTACAGGTTCAGGATCTCCTATGGCATACGGAGTACTTGAAGACCAGTACAGGGAAGATATGACTGTAAAAGAAGGACTTGATCTTGTTATTCGGGCAATCCACAACGCAACTAAAAGGGACTCTGCATCCGGAGAACACATTGATGTTGTAGTAATTACTAAGGAGGCATTCATAAGGCTTGATCCTGAAGAGATAAAAGCCAGAAGAGCCGCATTAAACTAAATAATTTAAATCATTGGTTTTATTTTAAAACTAATATCTTTTTAATTTATTATTTTTCCAATATTTACATATTTTTTCATTTTTTGAGAAAAAGGAAGATTCTTAATGCCTATTGAAGACGTGTTATTAGATCTCAAACAAAAGATTGAGAAAAATCTACCACAAGGGGTTACAATTACCGACGTCGAGTTTGAGGGCCCTCAACTTGTATTATATACCGAAGAGCCTCGCAAATTTGCAGACGACGGAAATATTATTCGCAACCTTGCAAAAGAACTCAGGACGCGAATTGCAATGCGTCCAGACCCAAGGGTGCTTGCAACTCCTGAAGACTCTATTTCTATAATTGAAGAAGTTGTTCCAAAAGAATCTGTAATTTCAAGCTATTATTTTGACCCTGATTCGGGGGAAGTGATCATTGAGGCTGAAAAGCCTGGCCTTGTTATAGGGAAACATGGGGCAACCCTCAGAGAAATCACAAAACAAATCGGCTGGATTCCAAAAGTGGTAAGAACTCCTCCAATTAAATCCCGTACAGTAAAAAATATTAGGGAATTTATGAGGAATAATCTTAAGGAGAGAAAAGAAATCCTCAAGGCCGTAGGAAGGAAAATCCACAAGGAATGCACCTCAAAAGACCAGTGGGTAAGAGTGACTTCCCTTGGAGGATGTAAAGAGGTTGGAAGAAGTTGTTTCTTGCTCTCAACCCCTGAGTCCAGGATTCTGATTGACTGCGGAGTCAATGTAGGTTCGGACGAAAATATGACTCCTTACCTGTATGTTCCTGAAGTTTTTCCCTTAAACCAGATAGACGCCGTAGTAGTTACTCATGCTCATCTTGACCACCAGGGGCTTGTACCTTTACTTTTCAAATACGGGTACGAAGGACCTGTATACTGCACCCCGCCGACAAGAGACCTTATGGTTCTCCTTCAACTGGACTATATTGATGTGGCAGCAAAAGAAGGAAAGAAGGTCCCATATGAATCAGGCATGGTAGCAAAAACTCTCAAACATACAATTCCTCTGGACTATGAAGAGGTAACAGACATTGCCCCTGACATTAAATTGACTTTCCATAATGCAGGGCACATTCTAGGCTCGGCAATTTCTCATTTCCATATAGGAGACGGACTGCATAATGTGGTCTTTACCGGGGATTACAAATACGAGAAGACCAGGCTCTTTGATCCTGCAGTTAATAAGTTCCCTAGAGTTGAAACCGTAATTAGTGAGGCAACTTATGGAAATGCAAACGCATTCCAGCCAGCACTTAAGGATGCTGAAAGGCACCTGCAGATGGTAATTAAAAATACTATCGACAGGGGAGGAATTGCTCTCATTCCTGCTTTCTCAGTTGGACGAAGCCAGGAAGTCATGATAGTGCTTGAAGAATCGATACGGAGGGGCCTGATCCCTGAAATTCCTGTTTACCTTGATGGGATGATCTGGGAAGCAACTGCAATACATGCAACCCATCCAGAGTATCTCAATAATGACCTGAGAAAGCTGATTTTCCAGAAAGGACAGAATCCTTTCCTTTCAGAGTGCTTTAAACCCGTAGACTCGCATGAAGCCAGACAAAAGATTATCCAGAATCCTCATCCCTGTGTAATTCTTTCAACCTCAGGCATGATGAATGGAGGGCCAGTTATGGATTATTTCAAGGCCTTTGCCGAAGACTCACGCAATACCCTTATATTTGTAGGGTACCAGGCCGATGGTACAGTCGGGCGCAGAATTCAAAAAGGCTGGAAAGAAATCCCTATGACTGGAAAGAATGGAAACACTGAGATTATTAAAATGAATCTGGAAGTGCAGGTTGTAGATGGTTTCTCAGGACATTCTGATAGAAGACAGCTCATGGATTATATAAAAAGAATGCAGCCTCGCCCGGAAAGAATTTTTACAGAACACGGGGACGAAAAGGCCTGTGTTGACCTTGCAAGCTCAGTTTACAAAAAGCTAAAGATTGAAACCCGGGCCCTTACGAATCTTGAAACTATAAGGCTACTGTGACCCCCAGTGGGCCACAAACTTTTTTAGAACAAGATTATAACTATTCAGGCTATATTTTTCGGGTTATATTTTAGAATTTACCTTTCTATTTACCTTTTTTCGAGTATCTGTACGCTTCTTTTATGCCGGAAAATTAAAATTAGGCTCTAGCCTGAGCAAATATTCCATGAGTTTTTCGTGATCGTTGACTATAAGATCGGCTCTTGAAAGCTGTGAAGCCTCCAGATAAGTAGGAACAGCTACACAGTAAATTTCTGCTCTTTTTGCAGCCTCAACCCCAAGAATAGCATTTTCAATTATTATGCATTCTTCAGGCTGGACATTCAGGGTTTCTACTGCTTTTAGAAAAGGATCCGGGAATGGTTTTGGGTTTATCACATCGTCTCCTGTAATTACAATCTCAAAGATTCCAGGAAATAGATGGTCAATAATACTGTGAACAATAATATGATCTGAGCCTGAGACTACAGAGAGCCTGAACCTCATTTTAAGTAATTCAAGGCATTCTTTTATTCCTTCAAAGGCTTTCAACTCAAAGATCTTTTTAAATTCTTGCCTGTAGATTGACGTGAGTGCTTCAACATTATAATTTTCAGTTTTTCCTGTAGCACTTCTAAGAAGCATTTCAAGCCCATTCTTAGGGTTTGAGCCCTCTATTGCGTAAATTTCCTCATCCTGAATTTCCATGCCTAAATCAAGGAAAGCTTTTTTCCAGGCTGCTGCATGAAAGGGCATAGAGTCTATGAGCACCCCATCCATATCAAAAATTAAAGCCTTTAACACGTTTCTGACTCCAATAAAATTACATAATTTTGAGTTAAATATTCTGTCGAGAATAGATTCAAAAATGCCTCTGTAGCTTTAAAGTTTTCCTAAAACTCTTGGAAAATGGGATCTAGTGCTTGTTTTTTAAACAAGTTTTATTCCAGAGTTTTTGGGCTATTATGTTTGAGTGTTATTTTTAACTATTATTACCTTTTACGATATTTGAAGGAATTTAATAAAAATTCCCGTATATATTAAGAATCTTCTTAAAATTATTTTATAGGCATATTAGAGCTTAACTGGCAAGAATAAAACGAAACTCGGTAAAAAAAAGCATTAATTATATAAAGTGTATAATAATGATGTTATATTAAGAAAGTTGAGGATATATAAACATATAGAAAGAGTTATTGTTTTTTGCTCAATAATTAATCAAAGATCTCGAAATCTTCGAATGATACCGAAAAAGTTTTTAAGAGGAGAATTCTACTTAAAAGTAATAATATAAACAGTCACATTAAATTGAAAAGATTCCTAATCGGAAGTCTTGAGAAAAACGGCCTGTACAAGGGAAATTATCAAGCTCTAATGTCAGCAAGGCATAACAAGAATAAAGGAATAACATACAGAGGTTGCCCTGACTTGCAGAATCAGGAAAGTTTACCTGTAAAAACAAGACTTTGAAGAGATTAGGCTGAGACCATATATAAATATTGCGTCAGTGCTCCTTGGGTCTTCTTTGGTAATTTAGTATTAAAGAAGAAGAAAGAGTGAATATATGAGATTTATGGATAGAATATATAAACTTGATATAGAGTTTAAGAATGTTCTTTAAATATATGCGAAATGTTTAAGTCCACTAGAGTACCAACTTATTAAAGATAACGGATAGAAAACTTTTATTAAGTTTTAAGTTATCCCACAATTCCGCTAATAAGCAGTGGCAAATTATTGACCCCAAAAAAGGGTGGGGAGCTAGAATAAAGCTATAAAACACAGTTCAGAGAGGGGATAAATTGCAGTCTATTGTACAGGAAGCAATGAAATTTAGTGAAAAAGAAAAGGAATATCGAAAGAATTCCTCTTCCGATGAAGACTTTGAAGATTTCGGGCAACCGAGGATTATGATTGTCGGGTGCGGAGGAGCAGGAAACAATACCGTAAACCGACTCTATAACATAGGAATTGAAGGCGCAGAAACAGTTTGCATTAACACTGACAAGCAGCACCTAGATAATGTTAGGGCTGATAAGAAAATTCTTGTAGGAAAAACCCTTACCAGAGGCCTTGGCGCAGGTGGATATCCGGAAACTGGAAAAAAGGCAGCAGAGCTTGCAAGAGGCACTCTTGAAGAAGTGCTAAAAGATGTTGACCTTGTGTTTATCACTGCTGGCCTTGGAGGAGGAACAGGAACCGGCGTTGCCCCTGTGGTAGCTGAGGTTGCAAAAGAGCAGGGAGCAATTGTCGTAGGTATGGTTTCAAGCCCCTTCAGAGTAGAAAGAGCTCGCATTTTTAAAGCCGAAGAAGGGTTAGAAGACCTGCGCAGGGCAGCAGATACCGTAATTGTCCTGGACAATAACAGGCTGCTTAATTATGTGCCAAACCTTCCTATTGACCAGGCTTTTTCAGTAATGGACCAGTTAATTGCCGAAACTGTAAAAGGCATTACAGAAACAATTACTGTGCCTTCCCTGATAAACCTGGACTATGCTGATATCAGGACTATTATGAGCTGTGGAGGAGTTGCAGTAATGCTCGTAGGCGAATCGAAAAACCAGGATAAGAGCACCGAAGTAGTAAGAACTGCCTTAAACCACCCCCTGCTTGATGTGGATTATAAAGGTGCAACAGGAAGCCTTGTTCATGTAACTGGCGGGCCTGACCTGAGCCTTAAGGAAGCCGAAGAAATCGCCTCCATGCTTACCTATGAGCTTTCCCCAAGTGCAAATGTTATCTGGGGCGCAAGAATCAGGGATGATTATGAAGGTAAAGTTAGAGTAATGGCAATTATGACAGGAGTCCAGTCTGCCCAGATCCTTGGCCCCCAGGCAAGTGCGGGAATCCTTGAACCAAAACCTGAAAATGACCCTATGCACGAAAGAAGATACGGAAAAATGTCTCCCAGGATGCGAGATAACTCGGGCCCGCTCAGGAAAAAGCACGACGAATCAATTATTGACTTCATTAATTAAACTCTTCAGGCAAAAGCCCGGATTCTCAAACCTTAAATTTCGGGCTTTTTAGAACCTGATCTCTTTTTAACTACTTATCAAAAAGATAATCCTTTTTTATTAGTGATTCTATCTAAAAAACATGAAAATTTTGATTGCAACTGGGCGGCTTGCAGAGAGCACTGTCAGAAAAGCAGTTAAGGAAACAGCCGACATCCTTGTGATGGATATTGATATTGCCGCCTTTATCACTCCCGGGAAGCTGGTTAAAGCTTTTAAAGAGGCAAAATTTCCAGAAAATTATGATCTTATTCTTCTTCCAGGCCTGGTTGCGGGAGATTTTTCAAAAGCTGCTAAAGAGCTTGACTGTCAGATTCGCCTTGGCCCAAAACACGCTTATGATCTCGGTTTTGTATTACAGTTTGCTGGAAGTACGGAATTTTCAGAGAAAATCCCCGCATGCGAACTTCTTGACGATCTAAGAAAGGAGTTAGCATTTAAGCTTCTAGAGGAAAAAGAAAGGGAAGCAGCTTCCTTCTTTACCCTGAGAAGAGTAAAAATCGGAGGGGAAGCCTGCATGAAGGTTATGGGGGAAATTGTAGGAGCTACAGAGCTGAATTTTGAGACACTCCAGAACAAAATCGAAGCCTTCATTGCTCGGGGTGCAGATATTATCGACCTCGGAGCCACACTTAACACTCTACCCGAGCAGGTTAAAAGAACAGTAACATATGCAAGGACCCTGACAGATGTTCCAATAAGCATAGATACCCTTGATCCTGAATTAATAAAGGAAGGCGTAGAGGCAGGAGCGGATCTCGTGCTCAGCCTGAATAACTCAAACTTGGAGACTGCAGGCCCAATCCTGGCTGCAAAAGGAACTGCAGTTGTTATAATTCCCGATGAAGGAAACAAGCTTGAAAGTCTTATTAAGAATGTAGAAAATGCCCGAAAACTCGGAATTAAAAAAATTATAGCTGACCCTGTACTTGACCCTGTAGGACATAACATAACCGAATCTATTGTGCGTTACTATCAATTCCATAAGATATATCCTGAAGTGCCTGTCTTTTTTGGAGTTGGAAATGTTACCGAGCTTATGGATGTCGACACCATAGGCGTAAACGCAATGCTCTGCGGAATTGGCGTCGAAACGGGAGCAAGTATTCTTTTTACCCCTGAATTCAGCGATAAAGCCCAGGGTTCCATCCAGGAGCTTAAAAGAGCTTCTCAGATGATGCAGCTTTCCAGGATAAGGGAAAGTTCTCCAAAAGACCTGGGGCTCGACCTGCTCTGCATAAAAGAAAAACGAAGGCGTCCACATTATCCTCCCCCGGAAGATCCTGTACAGGCCAGAGCTTCAAGAAACTGGCGTATTGATCCGGCAGGACCCGTCCGTATCAGGATAATTCCGGATAGTTTAAATGGCAGGGGGGGGCTTATAGTGGCAGAACATGAAAAAGCTTCAGTAGTAGGAGTAACCGCAAGAGAAGTCATGGATACCCTGCTTGAGCTTGAACTGGTATCTCGCCTGGATCATGCTGGATATCTGGGACGAGAGCTTGAAAAAGCCGAACTCGCTCTGCACTATAATAGAAGTTATGCGCAGGACGATGTATTCTAAATAGAGATAAAACAGGATGTGAAAGTATGAAGCTTGAGATTGAAGATAAACAGGCAATTTTTGAAATAGCTGCGTCCCGCTATTTTACAACGCAAAACTGGAAATGGGTGAATTTAAGGAAAGATCTAACAAAAATTGTTAAAGCCTATGAGGAACTGAATGAACAGTACGCTTCTTACTCTTACGTAAGTAAGGACTGGTATGTAGAGAATATGGGCTCTAAGAATATTCATATGTGTAATTCCTGGGAAGAGCTGAAAAATCTTGTTGCATTTCTCAATAGTCATGGAAACGTTTTTAATTTCCTTATTAATACAGGAAATCGGAAATCCTTCTGTATTGTTAACGATTCCAGAGATTTAAACGAAGCCCAGGCGAATGCAATTAAAGAAGTTCAAAGACTTGGATATAATACTTTTGTTTTCCTGGCTACTATTCCGGATGAAATTGAGTTCCAACTTTTACAGGTTAGAGGAATAAACTGACCCTTTCACCTTCTTCTTTCACTATCTTTTTTCATTTCTACCAAAGGCATAATTTAGCAACACTAGCAGAAATAATCAATAAAGGCTTAGAAATGATGACCTTAAGAAGGGAAAAGAAAAGGAAAACTCAATTATAAAGCCTTAAAAAATTAGGTAATAAAAATATATTTGAAAAGATAGGAGTAACATACCCACAAATTTAAGTACTTCGCATCCAGGACAGTTAAAAATTAGCTTCAATGTTTAATTAGATTTCAATCTTAATATTTAGAATTTCAGGAATGAATTAACATCTATTTTGCGGTTAAAGCTGCAAAAGCTTTCACATTCGGTTTTATTTGTATAATTAAGTTTCCCCGTAAACAGAGACTTGTAATTAAAGCCTTATTATGGAAAATGTATTAACTAACGTTGATTAAAGATTCTTTTATAAGTATAATTGTTGATGCTCTTATATTACGAATGCTTTATGTAATTGATTTTTGAATAAATATAATAAAAATTTCAATTCTTGAATAAAGATAGGAATACGGAAACTTACTGCCTTATAGAGGACTATATAAATATCTGAAAATAAAAAAATTAACAAAAAAATCTGGATATCTTCCAGAAATTTATCGTTATCTTTATAATATATAGGCTTTTAACTGAGAAAAAGAGGGTATAATAATTAACTTTCAAAATGTCACGGGAAGATTGAGAGTAAATTAAATATTAATTAAAACCGAAATTTACTTCCTATCTATCTCTATTTAAAAATTTACGTTTGTATCCTTGAAGGCTGAAATCAGGTGAGGGGATGAAAAAATAAAGAGTTTCCCGACGATGGATAATCAGGCGGGGGTACAAAAGTTTATATAAAAAACAGCTATTTTACGCTTCAGTAAAAAGGCTTAAAGATTCAGAATCTTGGTTTATTTTTTAAAATCTTTCGAGAGTAGTGATCAGCTAAATGAAGGTTATGAAGAAAAATAAAATGGTTAAGGCAGCGCTTGAGAGCCTGTTCAGCTTAGCCGTGCTGTTGCTAATGCCGGCAATAGCAGCCGCCAGCGAAGCAAATCTTAAGATTCCGAATTTGAGCCAGGAACAAAATAATCTACTGCTCTACGGCATCGTTGTCTGTATTTTAGGCATGCTGTTTGGCTTATACCAGTTCTTAAAGGTGAAAAAAATCCGGGCTCACCAATCCATGCTGGACGTAGCTGAAACTATCTACGAAACCTGTAAGACTTATCTTATCCAGCAGGGAAAACTCTTACTTATATTATTCCTATTTATCGGAATCTGTGTAGCATTTTATTACGGCTTTTTAATACAAACCCCCTTAAGTGGAGTTTTGCTTATTCTTGCCTGGACGGTAATAGGAATCCTGGGTTCCTATGGTGTCGCATGGTACGGGATTCGTATGAATACCCTGGCAAATAGCAGAACTGCATTTGTTTCTCTGGAAAAAAAGCCCCTGAAGCTCTTAAATATTGCTCTTGATGCTGGAATGAGCATTGGGGTGCTTCTGGTCTGTGTCGAACTGATAATGATGTTAATAATACTGCTCTTCGTTCCAAGAGAACTGGCAGGAGCAAGTTTCATAGGTTTTGCAATTGGAGAATCCCTGGGTGCAAGTGCGTTACGTATTGCAGGCGGAATTTTCACCAAGATAGCTGATATCGGTTCTGACTTAATGAAAATAGTCTTCGGAATAAAAGAAGACGATCCGAGGAATCCCGGAGTTATTGCTGATTGTACTGGAGATAACGCAGGGGATAGTGTAGGGCCAACAGCAGATGGGTTCGAAACTTATGGGGTTACGGGGGTCGCTCTGGTCACCTTTATTGTCCTGGCTGTACAGCCAGCTTTGACAAGTATATTACTTACCTGGATTTTCGTCATGAGAATCCTTATGATTCTTACTTCCGTAGGCGCATTTTACATTAACAGAGGTTTGAGCCAGGCAAGATTTGGCAGCAAAGATGATTTTGATTTTGAAAAGCCTCTGACCAGTCTTGTATGGATTACCTCTATTCTTTCCATAGTTGTAACTTTTGCAGTTAGTTATTATTTCCTGGGCTTAAATCCGGAAGTTCCTCCTCAGTTGCAGAACCTCTGGCTTGTACTTTCAATAATAATAAGTTGTGGAACCCTGGGAGCGGCCTTAATTCCTGAATTTACTAAAATATTTACAAGCCCAAACTCTATGCATGTGGCTGAAGTGGTAAAAGCTTCCCGCGAAGGCGGTCCGTCTCTAAATATTTTATCGGGCCTGGTTGCAGGGAATTTCAGCGCATTCTGGATTGGCATGGTCTTTTTACTACTCATGTTCGTTGCCTACTTTGCCAGCGGGTATGGTTTAAGCGAGATTATGATTTACCCATCCATATTTGCATTCGGGCTGGTTGCCTTCGGGATGCTCGGGATGGGGCCAGTAACCATAGCTGTCGACAGCTACGGCCCGGTCACAGATAATGCACAATCCATTTACGAACTGTCTCTCATAGAATCCATTCCTAATATAGAACAGCAGATCCAGAGCGAATTTGGCTTCAAGCCAGATTTCGATAGGGCAAAACATTACCTGGAAGCTAATGACGGAGCAGGAAATACATTTAAGGCTACAGCCAAGCCTGTCTTAATAGGTACGGCAGTCGTCGGGGCCACAACAATGATTTTCTCGCTCATCCTGGTTATTAAAAATGTGCTTGGAGTAGAGCCTGAACAGATATTGACCCTGCTCAATCCTTACACAATTTTCGGACTGATAGCAGGCGGGTCTGTAATTTACTGGTTTACAGGAGCATCAACACAGGCAGTAACTACAGGCGCCTACAGAGCAGTTGAATATATCAAGAAAAATATCCAGTTAGATGAAAATGCTAACCAGAAAGCATCTACTGAAAAGTCAAAAGAAGTCGTAAAGATCTGCACTCAGTATGCACAGCAGGGCATGTTTAACATATTTATTGCAATCTTTTCATTCACTCTGGCCTTTTCCTGTCTCTCGGCACCAGTTAACGGAAATGATTCGGTAGCTTTGTTTGTAGCCTATTTGATGTCCATTGCTGTTTTTGGTTTATTCCAGGCCGTATTCATGGCTAATGCAGGTGGGTGCTGGGATAACGCTAAGAAAGTCGTAGAAGTAGACCTTCAAGAAAAAGGCACTTCTTTACACGAGGCAACAGTTGTCGGCGATACGGTTGGAGATCCTTTCAAAGACACATCTTCGGTAGCCTTGAACCCAATTATAAAGTTCACCACTTTATTTGGTTTGCTGGCTATGGAAATTGCCATCTCGGAAGCTTTTAGAAACATAGCCCCCTATGTAGGAGGCGCTTTCTTGCTGGTTGCACTCTTCTTTGTATGGCGTTCATTCTACAGGATGAGAATTCCAACTGATTAAATCTAAAAACTCTAATGACCGTAAAAACAATAAAAAATAAAAAGAACTGAAAAAATAAGCCGCTGAATTGTTATAAGCAATAAAGAGACCTTCCCCCAAAAGGTCTCTAATAATTCCCAAATTGTCAACGTCAAAAGCAATAATACAACTTTGTTTTAGTTTTTTACTTTTATTATTCCTAAATATTTCTAATCATTTAAGAAGTATAATTTAAAAGAATATAATTGATTCAGTCCCTTTATTGTTGATCTATATCTTGAGATGCTGCTTTTAATTTTTTATTTTGATGATGGAGTCTAATTATAGTACTGTAATTAAAAATGACTCCATTTAACTGACATTTTATAGAATTCTTAAAGTTAGCTACAGGTGATTTAGAAATTCTTTTTAGGCATAAGAATTCTAAATATAGTATTTAACAAGCCAATGACCTTTGATACTCTAGCTAATTTTAAATTAAATACTATTTCTTAGGCTAGAAGCCCCTACGAAACCTTTTATAAGATCAACACATGCAATCACAGAATTTCTATGAAATTTTTACTATTTTTTGTAAAATTGAAGAAAATTCCGGAATAATATAAAAAAATAATTTTGGTAGTATAGTTTACGTTAAAAGTCTAAAACCCCAATTAGAATACTTTTTTCTTTGAATTTCTTTACTTGATAGTACAAAAAATTGAATAAAATCATAATTTTGAGTTAGTAAATTCAAAAAAGTTAACGCAGAGAGATAATATTTGGTAGATGTAGTGTGAGCGGGTTGGGGAGTGGGGGGTCATATGGGGAGTGGGGGGTA
>CAZFNE010000029.1:0-17806 GCA_964520335.1 uncultured Methanosarcinales archaeon
TACTTCAACATTTAGGAAATAAATGTAAGTTATCCACTCAAAACAGCGAAGAGCCAATTTTCTTTATAATAAACAAGCGATAATATAAGAATTATGCTTCAAGTATTACGTTTTTTCCAAAATTATGTCAATTGTACATACTTGAGGCAATTTGTAATTTTTCAGATATTTGTAATTTTACAGAGCTTTTGACCACTGTAAGGATCAGTATTGCATTTAATATAGCGATCTATAGAAATTTATGAATTTACAGAACATTTTGTACACTGCCAATAAAATACAATAGATGTTAACAGTATTTTAGTTGTCTCTATCAAAGTGTAACATCGTTTATATTTGTAAATCTGTAAATTAGGAATTTATTTTTTTAGTTATTACTCACTTCTAAACATGAAAAGTGTATAAAATAGAGGTATTGCTTAGGACTATTAAAAGTTTTTAAGTGGACTCGGCGGGATTTGAACCCGCGGCCTTTACGTTGCGAACGTAACGATCTTCCCCTGATCTACGAGCCCGGGAAATAAGAATTTAAAGGAAAGGAGATTTGAACGATTAAATTGAAAGATTTAGAAAGATAATTTTTCCGGACGTGCTGTCCGGCTTTATATCTCCTCAGTATTCTTCAGATTCTGTAGGCTTCTATTACCTGCACGTTTTCTGCGCCAGGGATCTTTGCAAAAGCTTCTTCTACAGCTTCTGTGCCGCCTTCCTGGTCGTTGACGATTAAAGTAACAATCAGGGCTTTTAAGCCGAAAGCAATAGGCTCCTCAACAATGTCTCCGTGAAGCTCTGCGCTTTCCGGAATAACGGCTTTGAGTTTTTCTTTCAGTTCTACAAGGTCGGTCTCAACGCTTTCCGGCATAACTTTTATCTTTGCTGCTACATCACCCATAATTTTCCCTCTGACATTTTTTCTATTTTATTTGTGTTAGTTAGCTTATAATTAATCAGCTTATATCAGCTTATAATCTGCTTAATAATTGGCTTATTTTTTATCATCTCTAACTCATGAATCCGAAATCAGGGGGCTACATATCCGCATTTCGGGCAGGTGTAGACGTTTCCCTGCTGCCTGCAGCTTCCACATCTTCCGACCTCTGCTCCGCACTGGGGGCAGGGGAACTTTACATACCCCTTCTCTACAAGACGAATTCCGCATGACGTACAATATTCAACTTTCTGTGATGCCATCTTTTTTCTCCTGAAAAATTACTTTTTATAATTATTTGTTATAAATTTCTTCCTAAAGATTCTATATGTGATCTGCTGAAAGACTATTATCTGATGAATTTGATTTATTAGTTTGTTAATTGTTAATTTGCTAATTTTAATCTATTATTTAATCCTGTAAACATGAAAGGCATGATTGGCAAACCATGACTCTTCCCTTGCTATCCTCGAATGGGATTTTTTCAATTCCATTTTAATGCTGCTAAACTAAGAGCATAAGTCATAACAGGCTAAACTATATGCCAGGTCAATACACTAAATATTATACTCCGGGATAGGCTTTGCTCCTCCCTAGTCATATACGATCTACAATTTAAATATTCCCCTTTACCGTTGTTCCGGGTACAGGCTTCCCATAAAGGGCACAAATCACTCTTTCAGCAGATTTTCCATTCAAAACTAGGCAGTCCATTCTGTTTTCCAGAAGGTAATGAGGGAGTGCCAGATCCACGCAGCTTTTGAAATTTCCCGTAAGCTCAGCCGCAGGAATTTCCGTTATAAGGTTATTTTCACTGAAGATCCCATCAACATCTGTAACCTTAATAAGCCTTGCACCGATTTTTTTTGCAACCCAGGCAGCTATAGTATCAGAAGTAACCTGCCAGGTATGAGGTAAAGGGTCTTCCATTCTTAAGAGTTTGTAGGGGAAAAGAATAGAGACTCCCCGGGGAAGGTTTTCAATTGAATCAACAGCATTAGCCTTGCTCCCGTCCTGAAGATAAAAAGCGTACTGTTCCATAGCAAGTATGGCCATCCAGTGCGCTGCGTCAGGACTGAGGGAAAACCCTGCATCAACTTTTCTTACGATATCTGCAAATATGCCTCCCCCGGGTACAATAAGGATAGATTCGGGAGTAAATTCAGGTAAATTATCGGAACTTGAAATTTCTTTGAATTTTCTATTTTCAGGACTGAACTCTTCCTTTAGCCTTTTTACAAGCTCAGGGCTTTCTTTGATCAGGCTTCCTCCAATTTTTAATACTACTTTCATAATCTCCCTTTCATAATCTCCCGTTCATTCTTCTTCCAGAATACTTATTTTTTCTCTAAATTCCTTTATTTGTCTTCAAATTTCTCTATATCTCTTTTATTTCCCTTCTGTCTTTTGTCTTATACGGGACTTTTCCAGCTTCCTAGCTGATAACTGTTAACTGCCTGGATCTAATGCCCATTAATTCTTAGTCTCAAGCAAGCGAGCAGCAGCATATGCAGGGAAAACTTTGGAAATCTCTTCTCCCCAATACTCGGAAACTGAAATAAACTTAAACTCAGGCCCGAGAACTTCGACAGCTTTTTTAATTAAGAACTCTCCAAGCCCTGCAGCTACAACGTTCTTAATCCCATTTCTTTCAGCAACCTCGGAGAGAGCTTCAACCAGATTTGAGACCTGTTTTTTCTCGACCTGGGCTGCAATTTCAAGGATTTCCTGTTCCGTAATTTCCGAAAGATCTGCACAAACCAGCCTCGCAAGCCTGCGCATGGCTTCAATTTTGCTTCTGCCTGCCCCATCAGCGGTTTCACAGGTATAGAGATTCTCATCGATTTTCCCAAGCAGCAAATGAGCATCTGCAGTTGTTGCAAAAAGCTCGGATGCGGTTCTTGCAGTGCCTTTTTCAAGTTTGACTTTTTCAAGCAGGGGAGCAAGGTTTGTTCTCAGGATTCCGGAATATACAAGCTCGCTTCGGAGGAGGCGCTCAAAATCAGTAAGTCCAGCTTTGTGTTCCCCTGAAATAACAGGAATAATGTCCGTTGTCGTGCTGCCCATATCTACAAAAATGCAGTCTCCCAGTTCTGCTCCTATAAACCTTGCAGATGCAGACCAGTTAGCTGCAGCAAGCTCCCTTAAATTTTCAGCTTCTTGCAGGAATTTGCCTGTGTTGGTTACATAAGCTATTTCCGAAGCCCTAAAAGCAGAATCTACAGCTTCTTTTATGAACTTTATACCCTGGGCTTTGTCCTCAAAACAATCCGCAAGTTCTCCGGTCATAACAACGGCAACTTTTTCTGGGCTCAGCCTTTCTGAGATTTCTTTTAAAACGGCTGGAAGCCGGGTATTTTTCCAGAGTGGGAGGTAATGCAGTTCTATAATCGAACCATCAGCAGAGGCAAGTTTGGTATTTGCACCTCCTATATCAAGCCCGATAATCCTCGAACTTCTTTTTTCGGAATCTGTTTGCTTAAAAACTGCCTTTTTATGAGGTGTTTCTTTGAGACCTATTTCTTTAGAATTCATTTTGCGCTTTTCTCCAGTAATTTACAGTAATTTATAGTAATCAAGTAATTTTTGAGTATTTTTCAGAGGAATGGAGTCTCCAGTGATTTTACGAACTTTACTTATAAATTTCCCGGTTTTCAAGGTTAATATGGAAAATGGACCTTAATCAACGTTATATGAATTTCATTCGGTTTTTTGTTTAGAATTTTGTCGGCTGTCCTGCTGGAATTTTATTGGGTGTATTTAAGAAGCTCGCTTAATGAGTCTTTTGAAAAACAATATTCTCCTTTGATATGTACAGAAGAGGGGAGTTCTACAAACCTGTTTTTTAGAAGAAGATCAGCTATTTCTTCCTGCATGACATGGCTAATCCCAAAAAGTGAAGCTGTCGGCCTGGGATTCACGTCTACAACATAAGGAAAATCTGAAAGCACAATATCTACGCCCACATACCCAAAACATTTGAGGGCTTTGACTGCAGAGCTTGCAGTCTCAATAAGTTCTCTTTCCCTTGGCGTCTTATAAGGAGTCAGGCTTCCTGAATAACTCAGGCTGAAAACTTCTTTTTTTCCTGCTTTTTGGTTTCCAGGCTCTTTTTGCCTGAACTCTATAAACTGGCGATTTACTGTAAGAGGGAGTGGTTTAGGGCCTGCAATAAGACTTACGCTGAGGTGTTCTCCTTCAATGTACTCGCTTGCAATAATTTCTTCTTCAAGCTCAGAAGGCTGCTTTTCAAAGTAGGGATTTTCAGATCTAGGATTAGGATTTCCATACCTGGTGCTATATCCGGTATAACTAAAATCATTAACCATACTTGTTGCTTCAGCCCCGCAGCCAAACCTGGGTTTTGTAATATATTTTTTGCCTTTCTCAGCTTCATTTGAGATTTTGGGAGCTTTAATTCCGGAATTTTGCAGAATTTCAGTACATACAAGTTTATCTGCACACCAGGCTGCAGATTCCGGAGAACAGCCAAGGTTTTCCGTATTCTCTTCGAGGATTTTATTCAACTCAGGAAGCATATAATCAGGAGCAATTACAAGTCCGGCGTCGCATTCTCCTCCTTTTTTCCCTATAATGTCCTGGAAATTTGCAGCATTTGAACTGAGGGCTTCGCCCTTAAGGAGTTTAATACTGGTAGCAGGGTAGTATACTTCATGTCCAAGCCGGGAAAAGCTCTCTACAAGAGTGTTAAGCATAGCGGTCCCTTCAGGAATTAAGGCTTTCTCAACATCCGTACCAACAGCGTATTCTGCAATCAGGATTTTCATTGGAAAGGAAAAACCCGGCTGTTTATATATTACTTTTGTCTCACTTTATCCTCAGAAACTATCCTTGGGAACGTGCTTAAAAGTAATAAAACGATAATAAGTAGAAGAATAAAACAGAAGTAATAAGTGAAATTCCCTGGGACTTTATCTTTGAGAGCTGTATACTAATATTAATTTTTTAACCGGGGAATATTAATTTCCATGAAGCTGGATACATCTCAAATGTATAACTAAAAGTTTATATAATTTATATAGTTTATACCTAAAAACACAACTAAAATAATATTGTAAAACATACAGGTGGCTGCTACTATTTACAACAGAAACCCTAACTCTCAGTCGCTCCTTGAAAATCCCTTTGTAAAAACCCTCGCAGTTTCCGTTTTTATGGGAGTCTTCCTGGTGCTTATGGCGCTTGGGCTTTATGAGACTTTGCTGACCAGGTCAAGCCCTTTGCCCCTTGCACTTATCCTATTAATCTTCGCAGTAATGTTTATTGTGGGGATGGTCTTTTACGAAAAACAGGGCCTTGGAACTTCTGGAGCTGTTATCGGAGGAATTATTGCTGGTTTTGGGCTTTCCTTTGTCTTTGTATGCCTTGTAGGAGGGGTGCAGTTTGCAGTTGCAGGTGGGATTTCCAGTATCGGTTGGAACCAGGTAATTTCTGCAGTTGCAGTTTCCATGATTGCAAGCGTTATTCTGTTCAAGGCACTTTACCATAAACTTCAGAATCACTCTTACTGATTTTTCTTTTTCTTCTCTTTTTCAAAAATAAATATTCTAAAACCAACGAAAAGTATTTATAGAATTACAAACAATCAAAGAACAGGACGAGCGTAACCGTTATAATTATTTGATGGGGATGTTTAATGAAAAAATTTACTAAAGACAAGAAGAAAGAACCTAAAGAAGAAACCCAGAAAAGAACCGAGAGTCCTGAAGGTCTGAATTCTGATCCTTCGGTGGAAAAGGCTGACGTGCCTGGGGAAATGCCAGAAGAGGGTTCTGCCAGTTCGGAACCTGGAGAAAATCCTGAAGCCGCCTGTCTTGAGGAAAATAGAGTTCTTAAGGATCAGCTTTTCCGGCTTGCAGCAGACTTTGACAACTACAGAAAACGGACCGCCCGCCAGATGGAAGAAAATCATAAAACTGTACTTGAACGGGTGCTTCTTGACTTTGTTGAAGTGACCGACAATTTTGACCGTGCCTTGAAATCTGCAAAAAGCGCAGAGGATATGAACTCAATCATCAGTGGAATAGAACAGCTCTCAAAACAGTTCTTTTCAATTCTCGAAAAATACGGGCTTGAGAAGATAAAGTGTGAGAAAACTACTGAGTTTGACCCTCACAAGCACGAAGCAGTCCAGCACATAGAGACCTCAGATGTTCCGGATAATACCATAGTAGAAGTCTACAAACCAGGATATGCTCTGAACTCCAAAGTTGTCAGGCCGGCTTTAGTTTCGGTGGCCAGAAACCCTGAAACAGACGAATAACAAATAAAGAATGCCATACCAGTTAATGAAACAATCAGCAGACTCTTCCATAAAGATCTTGGGTTATTGACTAAAAAAGCCTTATTAAGGCTTTTTACACAGGAACCTAAATTTCCATTAATTAGATTTCCAGAAATTTCATAACTTTTAAGCCAAGTCCTCTGGAGAGTCCTTAAAAACGCATGGTTATATAGAAATTAATTATTCTTTAATTATAATTAATGAATATAATTATAAATTAACGAATTTAATTATAAATTAATAATCTAAAATTAATCATTTGAACTTTCTTGTTCAAACATTAATTAAAACTAAAAATTCAATTCTTCAAAATTCTTTCAATTCCTAAATTTAACTCTTAATTAAAAAATAAATTTGAATTATTTAGCAAAACGTTAACCTGAATTACTTAACCAGTTTACCTGAATAATTGTATACCAATAATTGTATACCAATAATTGTATAATTTAATTACGTATTAATAGTGAGGACATAATATGGCAAAAATATTAGGTATTGACCTTGGTACTACCAATTCGTGCATGGCAGTTATGGAAGGCGGGGAAGCTGTCGTGATCCCGAATGCCGAAGGCTCAAGAACAACCCCGTCGGTTGTCGGATTTTCTAAGAAAGGAGAAAAACTCGTTGGCCAGGTCGCAAAAAGGCAGGCTATCTCAAACCCTGAAAATACTGTCTATTCTATTAAAAGACATATGGGAGAGGCCAACTACAAAGTAACCCTTCTGGGAAAACAGTACACTCCTCAGGAAATTTCTGCAATGATTCTTCAGAAGCTTAAAACCGATGCAGAAGCTTACCTTGGAGAAACGATCACTCAGGCTGTCATCACTGTTCCTGCATATTTCAATGATGCCCAGAGACAGGCGACCAAAGATGCGGGATCAATTGCAGGCCTTGAGGTTTTAAGAATTATCAATGAACCTACTGCAGCTTCTTTAGCTTACGGGCTTGACAAGGGAGAAGTAGAACATACTATTCTTGTCTACGACCTCGGAGGCGGAACCTTTGACGTATCCATCCTTGAACTCGGAGGCGGGGTCTTTGAGGTGAAATCCACAAGTGGTGATACCCACCTTGGAGGAGACGACTTTGACCAGCGCATTGTTAACTATCTGCTTGCCGAATTCAGGAAAAATGAAGGAATCGACCTTTCCAAAGACAGGGGAGTCCTCCAGCGCTTAACCGATGCTGCAGAAAAAGCCAAGATCGAATTATCCGGAGTTGCAAGCACTAACATCAACCTGCCTTTCCTTACAGTAGGGACAGATGGGGAGCCAAAGCACTTGGATGTTGACCTTACAAGGGCCCAGTTCCAGAAGATGACTGAAGACCTGCTTGAAAAAACCCTTGTATCCATGCGCCAGGCTCTTAGTGACTCAAAGCTGACTCCAAATGATCTCCATAAAGTAATCCTTGTGGGCGGCGCTACCCGAATGCCTGCAGTAGTCGAGCTTGTAGAGAACTTCACGGGCAAAAAGCCGTACAAGAACATCAACCCTGACGAGGCCGTTGCAATCGGAGCAGCTATCCAGGCTGGAGTGCTTGGCGGGGAAGTCAAAGATATCCTGCTGCTTGATGTAAGCCCTCTGACTCTCGGAATTGAAACCCTTGGAGGCATAGCTACTCCTCTGATCCAGAGGAATACAACAATTCCAACCAAGAAGAGCCAGATCTTTTCAACTGCAGCCGATAACCAGCCTTCAGTCGAGATCCATGTGCTTCAGGGAGAAAGAGGAATTGCATCTGAAAACAAAACCCTAGGCCGCTTTACCCTGGATGGGATTCCACCTGCTCCAAGAGGCATTCCGCAGATTGAGGTTACCTTTGATATCGATGCAAACGGAATTCTGCATGTGAATGCAAAGGACCTTGGAACTCATAAAGAACAGTCCATTTCAATCAAGAAACCGGGCGGACTTACTGACGCTGAAATCGAGCGCATGGTCAAAGATGCAGAACTGCACGCTGAAGAAGACAGGAAGCGAAAGGAAGACGTCGAGACCAGAAACAACGCTGAAGCCCTGATCAACGCTGCCGAAAAGACCTTGAAAGAAGCTGGAGATGCGGCCACAGAAGACCAGAAGTCCAAGGTAAACGATGCAATTGCAGACCTCAAGAAGGCCCTTGAAGGCAAGGATACCGAAGACGTTAAGGCAAAGACTGAAGCTCTTCAGGAAGCAGTATACCCGATTTCCACAGCAATGTACCAGAAAGCTCAGCAGGCTCAGCAAGCCCAGCAGGGTACAGGTGGAGCAGGAACTGCGGATGCACAGGGCCCTGATGAGACAGTTATGGACGCCGACTACGAAGTAGTTGACGACGAAAAGCGTAAATAAATAAAGCATAACTAACTAATGACACAGGCCTGAATAAGCAGGCCTGACCGGAGCCCTTTGTTCCGGTTTTTAAACTTTTTTAAAAGAACAGGGAATCCTGATGGCCACAACACGTGATTATTATGAAATTCTCGGATTGTCTAAGGACGCCTCGGCCGAGGATATAAAGAAGACGTATCGAAAACTCGCATTAAAATATCATCCTGACAGGAATAAGGAAGCTGGGGCTGAAGAGAAATTCAAAGAGATTTCTGAAGCTTATGCCGTGCTTTCGGATTCTGAGAAACGCTCTCAGTATGACCGCTTCGGGCACGCCGGAATAGATGGGCAATACAGTGCAGAAGATATCTTCCGGGGGGCGGATTTCAGCGGTTTCGGAGATATATTCGAGATGTTCTTCGGTGGAGGGAACAGAAGAGGTCCTATGGGCCCCAGGAGAGGAGCCGATCTTCAGTACGATCTTTACATTACCTTTGAAGAAGCCGCTTTTGGAGTACGTAAAGATATCGATATTCCCAGGACTGAAAGATGTTCAACCTGTTCAGGAACTGGAGCTAAGCCAGGTACAAGTCCTAAAAGGTGTCCCACATGCAGCGGAACAGGACAGATTCGCACCACCCGCTCTGGGCTTGGGCTGCAGTTCGTAAGCACTACAACATGTACTACCTGTCACGGCAGAGGCCAGATTGTCGAGTCTCCGTGCCCGACCTGTTCCGGAGCAGGCAAGATCCGAAATAAAAGAAAGATAACAGTAAACGTGCCCACAGGAGCCGATTCGGGCATGACCCTGAGACTTAGCGGAGAAGGTGATTCCGGAGAACCGGGCGCCCCGGCTGGAGACCTGTATGTTGTTATTCACGTAAAGGAGCATAAGAATTTCAAGCGTGTCGACTATGATGTGATCTCTGAGCTTCCAATCTCTTTTACCCAGGCTGCTCTTGGAGCAGATGTCATGGTCGATACCCTTCACGGAAAAGTGAAAATGAATATTCCTGCAGGGACCCAGACCCATTCCGTATTTCGGCTTAAGGATAAAGGAATCCAGCACCTGCACGGGAATAGAAAAGGCGACCAGCTTGTCAGGGTTTTAATCAAAACTCCAACAAAACTAACCCATGAACAGAAAGAACTGCTTCGTGAGTTCGACCGCTTGGCCAGTAATAAGAAGCATTCTGAAGGAGACGAAAAAGATACAAATGAAGCGTCTAAGGATAAACACAAAAAAGGTAAAGGTTTTTTTGAAAAAGTAATGGACGCTTTTGATTGAATTTTTAAACTTTTGTCCTAACCCTATATTATTTTTCTTTACCTTCTATATTATTTTTATATTTGATCAAATTTGTCATAAAAGGAGCTGTTTGAAAATAGGGAAAATAAGTTACTATAAAACCTATTTTCCTTTTCTTTATACTTATTCGATTGTTTCTATTTTCTCTTTTTTGACAAAGGGCTTGCTAATTTTCTCTGGCATCCAGCTGGGCTTATTTTCTGGGGCTTTGACAAGTTGTTTCCATGCCTTGAAAACGTGTACTTTCTTTGTCCCGCGTTCCCTTAGGCGGATAATTTTCGGTTTAGATTTTGTCCCTTCACTCCGGTTTGCAGCTTTCAGAGCAGCCTGACGAGGCTGTTTTCCAGTGAAAACTCCATGCTCATTGCCATCTTCGTCTCGTAAAACAAAATTTCTCATGTCGGATATAAATATCACCCCGCAAATTAGTTGCTATATATTGATTAAGTTTTTAAGTATATATAATTTTTCTGCAGATGTTGCCGATAGCTATTGGTATGTGAAAAAACGGCAATAAGTGACCTTTTATAATGCTTTATTTTTTGGATCTTTGATTGCATTAGACTGCCGGCTGAATTAATGATGCATTTTGGCAATCCAAGAAACTATTAAAAATTGTCTGATTTTATTAAGGGCCTTTATTATCTCCCACGAAAGCTTCTTTTCAGGTCTTTAAGGTCATATAACGAGCTCGTTCTTTATAACAAATGATTCAAAACCTCAAGGACATGGTTTAATAAGAATCAATTAAAACCAGAATAAATTAAAAATGGATAAGAGTCTATATATTTGCCCCCGTAAATTAAGCTTACATGGAAACACAAACAGAAATGGAACTGAGATTAATACACCAATGCCATAAAGAAATATCATCACAACTCAAAGAAATAACAAAACAACTCCAAATATTAAATGAAGAGCTCAAAATAATAAATGAGTCAATCAAATCTTACCAGAACAGTCAAACTTCTATAGGCTCGATAGAGTACAACGCCGAATGAAGATTTCAAGAATCAAAACTACATAAACGTTTATCGTTAATAATATCGATATTTTAGTAAGGTTCTGTAAAACAGCAAACAATGTGGGTCCCGCTCTCGGGGTACCATTCAGGATGATTGTGTAACCTTTAGATTTCAGCGTATCTAATTCCAGTAATCGTTGATAACTCAAAAAGGGCTTTATTAGCGTCAGAACTTAAAAGCGAAATTATTTTGGGATAAAACAAAAACTTAAAGAAGAAATAAAAGGTCAAGAAAGGATAAAAACGTAATAAAATAATGAAGAATAAATATTATATCGAACTTGTGTTCCATCATGCTGCTAAGGGCTCGTTACGAAATAAATTAAGTAGCACATTATTCAGAGCAAAATCAAGGGGAATGCTTATGAAAATGGCAAAGTAAAGTGTAAAAATGGGCTTAAATTATTTAGCCGTGGAGATTTAAGCACACCTCATTTGCTCTATTATAATGATTATTTCCAGTTTTCAAATATTCGGTATATTGATTTATGTCTGCTGCTGCATCTATATTAGCAAGCTCTTCATTACCTGCCTTTACCATTAGCTTTCCAGCAGAATTATAGTCCTGCATAGCAAGACCCCATTCCTTTTGAGCTTCTTGTAGTTTCGGAGAGACTTTAAATTGTTTGTTTTCATCGACTGCCTTTTGAGTATCATCGGCAATGTATTGACTGTATATAACAAGCGTTTTAAAATCGTCGCTTTTTGAAGCATCTAAAGCTGTTTTGATATAGGTTGATAACAACGAAGTGTGATGTGACATGCTGTATTCCCACTGGCGATCTTGATAGCCTTCACCTGTACATCCAAAGGCTATAGTAGTTAATATAAAAATCAGTAATATAATAAGATGGTTTTTGTTCAACTTTTCCACCTCTAAATTTAAAAATATCAATTGATTAATCTCATTTGTCGAGCGGTTTAGGGAGACTTTTAAAAAATACTATATATCTATATGCTTTAAGGTTATAAAAAATATATTAATGTCAACTTGCAATCTTGGAAAAAATAAGTTTACTCATAACACCGTTAGAATAATGATTCTCCATTGACCTGACGGGTCAAAAAATTGCAATGGAAATATCCCAACCCAAAAATACTCAAGAACTCGAAAATTTCCACTCAAAAATCATTTTAAATAATTAACACAATCAGTAGGACATCTTAAACAATTCGTAACACTATTCTTATATACTACTCTTAATTTTACCTGCGTTTCCTGTGGAAATGAGGAAGTCCCTGTAAGATCCTGAAAAAAGGTGAGATTT
Organism: uncultured Methanosarcinales archaeon; assembly: GCA_964520335.1. Classification (GTDB taxonomy): domain Archaea; phylum Halobacteriota; class Methanosarcinia; order Methanosarcinales; family Methanosarcinaceae; genus Methanosarcina. The sequence continues at coordinate 12,150 of CAZFNE010000029.1, forward strand.
TTTTAGTAGCTTCGCCAAGGATTTCAATCTATCTAATGTAGCATCTTGAACGAGGTTATCTTCCTGGAAATCTTTCTCAGTGAGAATTTTTACATATTTTTCGAAGAAATAGATCGCAAAATATGTGTTAGATATACTTTATAGTTTCTTTTCATTCAGATATCACTCTGGCTTCTTTTTTATTTCATCCATTAGAGGCTTATGGATCAGTTCTGATAATTAATATGTTAATATTGAGACATATATGAATTTATAAAAAAGTACTGAAAACTGGATATTTTCCTGCTAGGTAATGTTTATTTTTGTTTAAAGCCTATTAATTGTAAATGGATATTCTAAGGACAAAGTACTTTCGAGGAGTTAACCTTGAAGGTGCCAACTTCGAAGGAGCTGATCTTCAAGAGGCCAACCTTATAGGAGCCAACTTGCAAAGGGCTAATCTCGAAAGGGCTAACCTTCAAGAGGCTGAACTAATAAAAGCTAATCTTAAGGGAGCTAACCTAAGAGGCGCTTGCCTTAAGAAAGCCGATTTCCGAGGAGCAAATCTACGAGGAGCTTATCTTGAGAAAGTTGACCTTAGAGGAGCTAATCTTGAAGGATCGTACCTTTCAAATGTTCATCTTATAGGAGGTAAAGGAGCCGACCTTCAAGAGGCTAATCTTGAAACAGCTAATCTTCAATTAGCTGATCTTATAAAGGCTAACCTTGAGGGAGCTAACTTGAGAGGAGCAAATCTTCAAATAGCTTCCCTTGAAGGAGCTAACATTCATCTGGCTAACCTTCAGGAGGCAAACCTTCAAGTCGCCAATCTTCAAGGCGCTAAACTCCGAGGGGCTAACCTTAAAGGGGCTGACCTTTATGAAGCCAATCTTCATAAAGCCGACCTTCAAGAGACTAACCTTGAAAGAGTTAACCTTAGAGGAGCTAATCTTCAAGAAGCTTCTCTTGAAGGAGCCAACCTTCAGGAAGCTAATCTTCAAGCGGCTAACATGCAAGAGGCTAACCTTTATCTGGTCAACCTTACAAATGCTAATCTTCGGGGGTCTAATTTACTCAAAGCAAAAAATTTATCACTCGAACGACTCTCTAAAGTGAAAACACTTTACAATACAAAATTAGATGACGAGTTTTTGAAACCATTACAAGAAGAGTATCCTGACCTTTTTGAAGAAACTTAATAAAATTTTCTGCTGATGCTTTATTACTCCTACATATGTAAATTATTACTCTCTTTAAAGAGACAAATGGGTTTTTTAAATTCTCTAGAGTCCTCTTAAACTTACTCTCAAACTAAAGATTATTTTTCCTTTTTCTCACTAACTAAGGAAATTAAGGATTTCCCCAAAAAAAGTACATTTTATTTTAGGCTTAACTTTTAATTGAGGTTTTAAAAGACCGTAAATTTTATTGAGGATATGTTTCAATATTCCTCTTGCAATATACTATGAAAACTCTGCTTGTTTCACTAAACGAAGGTCTCAAATGGAAATCGTTGTCTGAAATCTAAATGTTTTTGATTTTCGATCTTGAAGTCAAATCATTGCAAGAGGGGCATTTTGCCCTTCTAAAAAATCAGTTAGTGCTATTAAAATCATCCTTTTGATCATGTTTTCTGAAGAAATACAAAAATTGGGAGACTTTTTGAAAATTAGTTCGGTATCCTCTGAAAAAGAGATTTATGGTATTTCTTTCTCAATTATAAAAATAAGATCAAAATAGAAAAGAATTTAAAACTTATAAAAAATGAGATATTAGGGCTTGCAGCAATTTATCCCCTACTATAATCCTTTATTACTTAGAACAGAACTTTATAGAATACCTTTTTCTTATGCAAGCCCGGCGAAAAAAGGGTCTTTGCTTTCAATGGAACAAAATTATTCTCCCTATTTTGAGTGTAAGATTATTTTGTATATTAAAGGCTGAAATATCTAGAGAAAATCATGAATGGAGGAAAAATGAGTACTAAGGAGGTTACTATCTATAGACATAGAAACTATCAGGGTTGTAACCAAAAGCTGATCCCGGGTAAGTATAGTATGGGCGATTTGTCAAATGGAGGTTGTCTTAGTTCCTTGAAAGTGCCTGACGGCATAAGAGTCACACTCTACGAGTATGCAGACTTCACAGGTAAGAAGAAGTCTTTCACTACAGATGCTCCTTGGGTAGGTGACGATTTTATTGACAAAATGTGTTCAATAATGGTCGAGTTATTATCTGGGACTAAGGAGACATGAGCAATATTGTGCTCAAGAATCTCGAATTTGACGGAAGGATTGGTATTGCCAGGGGCAAACAACGTTATAATCTCCGTTCAGCCAGCCATTTCAATATTATTTGTTTTAAACTATTTTTACCTTGCAAGTTAAACAATAAATTAAATGTTAGTCTGTAATAAGGCCGTGCGCATAAGGCACAAAACCAAGGTATAAATTTTGCATGACTAATTGTTTGTCCATCCACAATTTATCCTAGCTTGCCATTTTCTTAACCTGAGTATGACATTACGAATAAGGATTCTAAGTAAGACTTTGCTGTCTTTGTGTCCTATCATGAGAAAAAAATGAACTGGGAAGACCAAGCTTCTTCTAAGATTTAAGAGTATGCTGAGCATATCCCTAGCCAAAAGTCCTCAATCTTTTTAATATATCCATTGCCTGTTATTTTCCATATTTAACGGTAATTATTAAAAGTAAAAAAAAGTACTTAATATAATGACTAATTATATTTTTATATAAATTTAAATAATATATTTCATCAGAAATGGTTGTAATAGCCAAAAAGGTGAGCCTGAAGGGAATTATGAAATCAAAAATGGAGCAATTTCCAGCAAACAACCCAAATCCTATGCTCAGTGTATCAAAGGATGGTACTGTTCTTAGCTCAAATGAGGCAGGAGAGCCCTTATTACGTGAATGGGGTGTGAAAGTTGGAGAAAAATTGCCCTTAAGTATCGGAGATTTCGTGCAAAAAGTAATTTCCCAGAATAATCCAGAAAGAATGGAAGTTAAGGTTGGGAAAAAAAGTTTATTGATAGTGTTTCATCCAATACCTAATGAAGAGCGCGTGCATATTTCTGGATTCGATATAAGTGATCAGAAAGAGGGTGAAAGAAAACTAAGAGATAATGTAAATAAGTATCGAAATATTGTAGAGACCTCAGTTGAGGGTATTTGGATATTTAATTCAGTATCCGAAACCACTTACGTTAATGAAAAAATGGCTGAGATGTTAGGGTATAATAGGGAAGAAATGATTGGCAGATTCATTTGGGATTTCGCCTACGAAGAAGATAAGGATATTTTCCAGCTTAAACTAGCAAATAGAAAACGTGGTATCGACGAAGTTTATGAGCTTAAACTAATCCGTAAAGATGGCTCTCCTTTATGGGTGTCTGTGAGTGCGAAAGGATTTTTTGATGATGCTGGTAAATTTGAAGGTTCAGTGGGTATGTTTGCTGACATCACTGAGCGCAAGAGGATTGAGGAGACTTTAAGGAAGAGCGAGGAGAAGTATCGTATCGTAACAGATAACACCCACGACTGGGAGTTTTGGCTTAGTCCTGATGGCCATTTTCTTTACCTATCTCCTTCTTGCGAGCGAGTCACCGGATACGCAGTATGGGAATTCATGGACAACCCTGACCTGCTCCAAGAAATTATACACCCAGATGACCTGCTGGCATTTCTCCAGCATCGGCATGATATGCTATCAAGTCGCCACGGTGAGATCGAGTTTCGCATTGTAACAAAAGATGGCGAAATAAGATGGATCCACCACATGTGCCAGCAAATCTACGATGATAAAGGGCGCTACGCAGGAAACCGAGGCAGTAATCGCGATATCACCGAGCGCAAGCGTGCACAAGAGATTCTAGCTTTCGAACGATCTCAGCTCCTATCCATTTTCGATGGCATGGATGATGTAGTGTACGTGACTGACCCGTACACTTACGAGGTGCTGTACGCGAATAAGGCGATGAAAGAGAAGTTCGATGGAGAGCTTGTGGGAGGGATTTGCTATCGGGAGTTCCAGCGGAAAGAATCTCCCTGCAATTTCTGCACTAATCCGATTATTCTAAAAGAGAGGAGCATGCCCTACCATTGGGAGTATTATAACCCTATGGTGGATCGGTATTTCATGATAATGGACCGGATCATAAAGTGGCCAGATGGCCGGGATGCAAGGCTTGAGATTGCAAAGGATATTACAGACCGCAAGAATGCTGAAGAAGCACTTAAAAAGGCACATGAAAATTTGGAAGAAAAAGTTAAAGAGCGTACAGCTGAACTTGAAGAAGCTTACAAATCGCTAAAAGAAAGCGAAAAAGGTCTTGCTGAAGCTCAAAGAATAGCTCATATTGGTAATTGGGGGTGGGATATTGCAGCTGATAGAGCATACTGGTCTGAGGAAATGTATCATATTTTTGAACGTAATCCTCAAGAATTGGCACCATCTTTCAGTGAATATCTGAATTATATACATCCTGATGATCTAGACTATTATTTTAATTCCCTTAAAAAAGCTGCAAATGATAGCACATTTGCTATTGATTACAGGATTATCTCAGGTAATGGTGAAGAACGCATACTACACTTGAAATCCGAATTTATTTTAGATAACAAAAGTATACCTATTAGAATAAAGGGAATAGTTCAGGATATTACTGAACGTAAAAAAGCAGAAGAGAAAATTCAGTACCTGGCGAATATTGTAGAATCATCAAAAGACGCTATTGTAACAGTATCTCTTGATGGGATTGTTACCAGCTGGAATAAAGGAGCAGAGCAGATTTTTGGTTACACAGGTGAAGAGATTGTGGGAAAAAAAGTATCAATGGTCGAACCAGATAATCGTAGAGGGGAAATAAAGCAGTTCATTGAAGAGGTTAAGCAGGGGAGGAAGATCAAGCTCTACGAAAGTTCAGGGTTAAAAAGAGACGGCACAATAATAATTATTTCAGGAACTCTTTCCCCAGTTTTGGATACGTCTGAAAAGCTGGTTGCGATTTCGGTTATTGCCAGGGATATTACCGACAGAAAAAGGGCAGAAGAGGCTATGGCAGAAATAGAGATTGCACGTAAAAAAGAAATCCATCACAGGATCAAAAATAACCTGCAAGTAATCTCTTCACTCCTTGATCTACAGGCTGAGCAGTTTAAAAACAAAGAATGTATTCAGAATTCCGAAGTTTTGGAAGCCTTCAGGGAAAGTCAAGCCCGTGTTATTTCAATGGCTTTGATACATGAAGAACTGTATAAAGGCGATGGATTTGAGACTCTGAACTTTTCACTTTATATTCAGGAGCTTGCTGAAAACCTTCTCCAGACATATCGTGTCGGAAATAATGACATAAGCTTAAAACTGGATCTTACAGAAAATACGTTCTTCGATATGGACATCGCCGTACCATTAGGAATGATTGTTAACGAGCTAGTGACCAATTCCTTAAAACATGCATTTCTTGGTACAAATAAAGGAGAAATCCAGATCAAACTCAGTAAAGAAGAAAATGGAAAATGCATAAATGAAAACAAAGAGAGTACAAGTTTTGCTTTGAACGTTTCGGATAATGGCATTGGTATTCCTGAAAATATTGATATTGAAGATCTTGATACTCTTGGCATGCAGCTTGTAATTTCTCTTGTCGATCAGTTAGA
>CAZFNE010000030.1:0-17777 GCA_964520335.1 uncultured Methanosarcinales archaeon
TTGATAAAGCCAGATACCGTTGAGCAGAGACTTTACCAGCTCAACCTGGCAGGAAAGGCTCTTGAAGGCCCAAGCCTTATTGTGCTTCCTACAGGGCTTGGGAAAACAATTATTTCTCTTTTTGTTATTGCCTCAAGACTTCAGCGGTTTGGAGGAAAAGCTCTCATACTTTCTCCCACAAAACCGCTTGTGGACCAGCATGCTGCTTTTTTTAGGAAAGTTATGGCCCTACCCGAAGAAGAGGTTCTTGCATTTACAGGAAGTATTGCTCCACCAGAAAGGGAAAAACTCTGGATGCAGGGAAAGTTAATAGTCTCGACCCCTCAGGTAATAGAAAACGACCTGTTAACGAAAAGAATCAATCTCGAAGATGTTTGCCATATTACCTTTGACGAGGCACATAGAGCAGTCGGAAATTATGCATATACTTTTATTGCGGAAAAATACTTTGAGAGCGCAAAAAATCCTCATATTCTCGGAATTACTGCCAGCCCTGGAAGCTCCAACGAGAAGATTTCCGAAGTTTGTCAGGCCTTACATGTTGAAAACGTGGCTGTTAAAACTGAAAATGATAGGGATGTTCGCCCTTATGTGCAGGAAAAGGAAATAGAATGGATTCAGGTCGACCTTCCTGGTGAAATGGCCGAAATCAGGAGCTACCTGGAGAAAATTCTTAATGACCGGCTCGAAGTTATAAGAAATCTTGGATTTTCTGCAGGGAGTGGGAAATACATTTCTAAAAAAGATCTTTTACTTCTCCAGAAACAGTTGCAGGGGGAGATTCGAGTAGGTGGAGATCCTGCAATTTTTTCTGCCATGTCTGTAGTTGCTGAGATGATGAAAGTAAACCATGCCGTTGAAATGGTGGAAACCCAGGGGCTTGAAACTCTCAGGAAATATCTGGAAAAACTGGATGCGGAAGCTTCATCTAAAAGTGCGAGTAAGGCTGCAAAAAGGCTTATGGACGATTTATACATGAAAAAGGCCCTTTACAAGGCCAAAGAATGTGAGGTCGAACATCCCAAGCTTGGGCTTGCAAGAAAAATCGTGGCTGAGCAGTTGAAAGAAAACCCTGGTTCAAGGGTAATTGTATTTACAAATTACAGGGATACTGCCGAAATTGTAACAAATGCACTTTCCCTGGCTCAGGGAATTGTTTCTATAAGGTTTGTTGGGCAGGGTTCACGTCATAAGGATAAAGGCCTTACCCAGAAACAGCAGGTAGAGATCCTTGAAAAATTCAGGGAAGGAGAATATAATGTACTTGTAGCTACTTCGGTTGCAGAAGAAGGGCTTGACATTCCTTCAACCGACCTGGTTTTGTTTTATGAGCCCATTCCTTCGGAAATCCGCAGCATTCAGCGCAAAGGAAGAACAGGCAGGCAGCATAAAGGCAGAGTTATTGTGCTCGTAACAAAGGGTACTAGAGACGAAGCTTATTACTGGAGTAGCAAGAATAAGGAAAAGCGGATGCTAAATAATATGCAGGGACTTGAAGCAGCTTTGAGCCCCACATTTTCGGATAAAACCTCTAAACTTTCTGATTTTGAAGCTAATTCTAACCCTGGATCTAATTCTAACCATGGAGCTGACTTTAGGACTAAATTTGAAGCTAAAAAACCTATTGTTGAAAATGTCGAACAAAATATTGAAAAAGAAATTGAAGAAATTTTCCTAGAGAATCTCCGGCCTGTTCAGAAAGAAGAAGATAAAGCAGACGATAAAGCCGAAGAAAATGGAGCTGGATTGAGGGAAGTCAGGATCAATAATCAAGCTCTACACAACACTGATATAAGGATCAATTTTGAAAAATTTGGGAAATCTGAGAGATCTAAGGAATCTAGGGGTTCTGAAGAACTGGAGAAAATTAAAGAAAACTTAAAGGATGGGGATCAGGAAGAGAAGGTCAGCTTATCAGAAAGCAGTAGCGGGAGTAGCAGCATATATCTTAACAAACCTGCGGCAGTAATGGATACAGAAAAGGAAGAAACAGAAAAAAGTACAGGAAGAAATCCGGAAATAAAGAATAACAGGGCTATAAAAGAGGAAGGAAAAGAAATACAAAAAAGGCTTATAGATTTCGAAGTCCTTTCAGCACAAAATTCTTTCAAAAGTTTAGAAAATAGCTCTGGATTATTTGAAGCCGAGCCTCCAGGAATAGAGTTGGAACCAGAGTCAGGAAATGAGATCATAAAGGCTGAGGCGCTGAAAATAATAATTGACCACAGGGAAACAAAAAGCGGGGTTGCAAAAGTTCTTGACAGGCTTGGAATGGAACTTATTTTTACGGCACTTGAGATAGGCGATTATATTTTAAGCAACAGGCTTGCAGTTGAGAGAAAACGCACAGATGATTTTGCAAGTTCCCTTATTGATGGAAAACGCAATCTTTTCGTCCAGCTTTCAGACCTTGCCCGAGTATACGAAAAACCGGTTCTTATCATTGAAGGGGGAGACCTTTTTACCTGCAGGCAGCTCAACCCAAATGCGATCTATGGATCACTTGTATCCATTGCAATTGATTTTGGAGTCTCAATCCTTTACTCAAGGGATGAAGAAGAAACAGGCGCAATATTAAAAATCCTTGCAAAAAGGGAGCAAAACGAAAATAAGCGCGAAATTAATCCTCACGGGAAAAAGTCAGCCAGTACTTTAACTCAACAGCAGGAGTATCTGATTTCTTCGATTTCCAATATCGGACCAAAAGCAGCAAGAAACCTTCTTATATATTTCGGTTCGGTTAAAGCTGTTATGGAGGCCGATATAGAAGACCTTAAAAAGGTAAAACAAATAGGTCCAAAAACTGCAGCCAGAATTAGAGAAGTTCTTGAGAGTTCATACAAGGGATAAACGAAGTAAAAAAAAATAATAAAAACCAAAAGAAAGATAAAAATCAAAAAATAAATAAAAACAACAGCGAATAAAAATAGATATAAAATTAAAAAGGTAAATAAAATAAAATAAAATAAAATAAAATAAAATAAAATAAAATAAGAATAAGTGAAAACAAAGATAGACTGAAAAAACGTAAATAAAAGGATTTAACAAAAAAGAATTAAATTTATTCAGATTTATTCCTAATTAAATTTGTTGTAGACGCTCTATGAGCCCAATTCCATCTTCAATTAGTTTGAAAGCTTCTGAAATTCTCCTTGGATCTTTTTCCTCCTGAATAGAAGCTGCAATACTGGTTATCTTCTTAAAAATCAAATCTTCTAAGGCTTCTTTATCTTCATAACTTCTTGTTTCATATCCCTCAAAAACATCAGGCTTTCTAATAGCTGGTTTTTCAATCATTTCTCGGGGCAAAGACCTGTTTTCTGAGAGGGTATCTTTTGCCCCTTTTGGTTCATATAATGTTCTTGCACTTTCTTTTCCTGCAGATTCAGGAGTTTTTTCATCTTCATCAACAGAATCTAACGTCTTTGGCCCAAAACGAGTTTTTTGCCTGTGTGTCTGGAATCTTTTTTTATTTTCGAATAGAGGTTTTTCTCCAGCAGATCTTTCTCTTGTGAGATTTCCCTCTTCTGCTGGTGTGTTTTCTTTTTCTTCAGAAGGCCTGGGCTCAGGAACTTGAACTTCTGGAGTTGGCTCTGGACTTTCCTCTTCTTCCCGAACATCGCATACAGGACAGATCACTGTTCCCTGGTAGCGAAATCTTGGAGCTCCGCAGACTTTACAATGTTCGGCAAGCATCGTGCCTCCTAATTCAAGGAAACGTGCTATCCGCTTTACTTTTTTATCTTTTTCAGAATCCATATACCTGACCTTCCCTTATATTCAACTTCCTGTTATATATAGCATTTTTTCCTGTGCTTCTTCTATATGAAATTACCTTCATCTTTCAAAACAATAAGCCCTTATTTTAAATCAGAATGAGCAGGTTCTATTCAAGTGATATTTTTTAAATCACCGATAATATTTTATATAACAAGCCTGTCTTACACTAGTTTATTAATACTTAATTGACTAGCTCTAATTTTATATCATAATTGACTGCGAAGGTGATTCGAATGTCATCAAACGATTCAGCAGAAGTTATAAGACAATGTCTTCAGGTCCTTGACAGTATAACCAGCGACTCCTCAGTCCCAAGAAATATCAGACGTTCTGTAAATGAAATTACAGATATTCTGAACAACGAATCAGAACCTCTCTTCCTTAGAGCAGCATCGAGCATTTCTATTCTTGAGGATATTAGTAACGATCCGAATCTGCCTTTACATACAAGAACCTTAATCTGGAACCTCTCAAGCCAGCTTGAAACTATTCCAGTTGACGAATAAAGGTAAAGTACAGATTGCGAAGCACCAAAAACATAAATTGCAAAAAATATAAAACAAAATTTCAACCTTATAAAGCTTAATCAATCCGGAGCTTAAAATAAAGATTGTAAGTTCCAGATACCAGCGTACCAAATATATTTCTTGAGATTACGGTATTAAAAACTCATACTTTGCCTAATTTTGAAAAAAGCATCAAGCAAAGCAAGTTTTATACTTTGCTGGCTATCTTGAGCTGTCTTTGGGAGTGTATCCAGAAATTGCAGGGCGTTTATAAGGAAATTTTTCCTACATTTCTATCTTTTTCTTAAAAAGAAACTTTTTTGAGTTTATTTCTAATTTTCTAACTTAATTTTAAAATTTGTACAAATATCTAGATTGGCATTAAATGTAATGCAATATTAAATATAATACAATTAATTTTAGATAACGTAGATGACTCTCGATTGGTCTCAACCTGGAAGTTAAATCTCAAGGAAGAAATTAAATTAAAAACTACTGAGGGGGTAGGGAAACGCTTCTTGAAGAAATTGCATCATTAATAACTGAAAATTTTGAAGCTAAAGATAAGCTCAGGGAAGAAGGACTAAAGGTTTCTAGAGAAATTGTCAGGCAATGCAGGACTGCTTCATTTGCCTTACATGGGCAGGACTTGGAAAAAGCTGATAAAAATATTAAAGCTGCAAGAAAAGCGCTGGATGAACTTCAGGCTCTTTTTAAAGAACACTCTGATATTTATTACGCAGGATTTGTGGAACATGCCCAACAGGAATATTCAGAGGTAACAATCCTCAGGAGCCTGCTAACAGGCAATGGGCAAGTTAAAAACATTCCTTCTCCAGATGAAATTGGAGTTGAGTATGCTGCTTATTTAAATGGACTTGGAGATGTTACGGGAGAGTTAAGAAGACATATTCTGGATCTTATCAGGAAAGAATCCTTACAAGAAGCCGAAAAATTTTTAGAGATAATGGAGAGTATCCATGCAATGCTTATGGACTTTGATTATCCGGATGCAATAACCAGAGGCTTAAGAAGGAAGACTGATGTATCTCGAAGCCTTATAGAAAAAACTCGCGGAGATGTCATCAATGCAATCAGGCAAAAAAAGCTTGAGGCGGCTATGAGAGAGCTCCAATCAAAGCTTTGAATTCGTGACTATAATTCTTATCAAAGCAGGTTGATTTAAGATCTAACTAATAAATCAGTACAATAAATCAGCATCATGATAGCAATCTAAAAACGAGATTAACCCGAAAAAATGATCCGGCCCAAAAATGGAGTTTGTATAATAAAATAAATTCTTGCAGGTAAAAGAGTAAATTAATGTACTTTGCTCTATAACTGAGTTGTTATATACAACTTGTTCATAAATTAGTATATGTTGATCCGCTCTTTAAAGCCAGGATCTTTTAGCTTTATATTTTGAAGTGTAAAAGCTTTTTATTTAGATTATACTTCAAAATGTGTCAAATATAATCTGTTTAGAATGTAGTCTGAATCGTTCATTTGGACCACCTGTTTAAGTCTTATTCAGATATTCTTACTCGGATATTCGCTTGCCTGTTTAAGCTTTGAAAATTATACCTTGAATAATCAGGTTTAGAGTAAATACTGGAAACTAAAGTTCAGACCGTGTACCTAACTTTTTACTAATCTGCTAAAGAGGATAAATATGAAATTTGATCCAGAAAAAATAAAAAAGGCCGCAAAAGAGAATTTTGATCTCACCTGGAACGAAGGTAAAAAATTAATAAAGACTCCAACCTTAAATGAGCGCTATCCAAGAACTAATTTCAGGTATGGGAAAGCGCATCCTGTTTATGATACGATCCAGAAACTCAGGGAAGCCTACCTCAGAATGGGTTTCGAAGAAATGATGAATCCTCTGATAGTTGATGATAAGGAGGTCCACAAACAGTTCGGAAGCGAAGCCCTTGCGGTTCTGGATCGCTGTTTTTATCTTGCCGGGCTTCCCCGCCCGAATGTAGGAATCTCCGACGAGCGTATTGCCCAGATAAAAGAAATCCTTGGAGATATAGGGGACGAAGGAATAGATAAAATCAGGCAGGTTCTTCATTTATATAAGAAAGGAAAGGTTGACGGGGACGACCTTGTTCCTGAAATCTCAGCCGCTCTTGGAGCTTCGGATGCCCTTGTTGCTAACATGATTGACCGGGTTTTTCCGGAATTTAAAGAACTTGTCCCTCAGGCCAGCACAAAAACCCTTCGCAGCCATATGACAAGCGGCTGGTTCATTTCCCTTGGAGCCCTCCTTGAAAGGCAGGAACCTCCATTCCATTTCTTCTCCATAGACCGCTGTTTCAGGCGCGAACAGCAGGAAGATGCTTCAAGGCTTATGACTTATTATTCAGCTTCCTGTGTGATTATGGACGAAGACGTGACTGTGGACCATGGAAAGGCTGTTGCAGAAGGGCTCCTATCCCAGTTCGGGTTTGAGAAGTTCCTTTTCAGGCCTGATGAGAAACGCAGCAAATACTATGTTCCTGATACTCAAACCGAAGTATTTGCCTTCCATCCGAAACTTGTAGGCTCAAATTCGAAATACTCGGATGGGTGGATTGAAGTTGCAACTTTCGGGGTATATTCTCCGACAGCCCTTGCAGAATATGACATTCCATACCCTGTAATGAATCTGGGGCTCGGAGTAGAAAGGCTGGCATTGATCCTGCATGATGCTCCTGATATACGTGCTCTAACATACCCGCATATTCCTCAGTACAGCGAATGGGAAATGTCGGACAGCGAGCTTGCAAAACAAGTTTTTGTTGACAAAATGCCTGAAACCCCTGAGGGAAAAGCGATTGCAGATGCTATTGTTTCCCAATGTGAGTTGCATGGTGAGCAGCCGAGTCCGTGTGAATTCCCTGCTTGGGAAGGGGAAATTTGCGGCAGGAAAGTAAAGGTTTCAGTAATCGAGCCCGAAGAAAATACTAAACTCTGTGGCCCTGCAGCTTTTAATGAAGTTGTAGCTTATCAAGGAGATATTCTTGGCCTTCCTAACAACAAAAAATGGCAGAAAGCCTTTGAAAACCATTCCGCAAAAGCAGGAATTCGTTTTATAGAAGCCTTTTCCGCCCAGGCAGCCAGGGAAATCGAAGAAGCTGCAATGTCAGAAGCAAATGAACATATCTTTAGGGTAAGAATAGTGAAAGTACCTTCAGAAATAAACTTAAAAATAGGCCCTATCGCCCAGCGTCATATCACAGGGAAAAACAAGAAAATAGACATGCGCGGGCCTGTATTTACTTCCGTAAAAGCACAGTTTATCTAAATAAGCATCTAAATTTTGCTTTAGCAAACAGCCTGTATTTCCAGACCAAATTTTGAGGATTTTGGGAATATAGATTTGCGCCAATTAAAGTGTATAAAGGGTTTCGCATGTGATAACGATAACAAAGAGAATAAAGTAACTACCTTAAAAAACAAAAAATCCTGAAACCTTTATACATACTAATCTACCTGTTTTTTTCGACTGGATATTTACATATCCTGTGTATTTGAAAAAATTAGATTCGTTAGTTGAAGGATATATTTTTCACAAAAAAATTCCTGTACCCTGGAATTGCTGACGGGATGAGTTTATATAGAAGTACAAACATGTAAAATGCGATTTTAATTCCAGAACTTATTCCAAACTCACACTAATGGAGGATTTAAATCATGGCAGGACAGCCGATATTCATTCTGAAAGAAGGAAGTAAAAGAACTAGAGGCAGGGATGCCCAGAGCAATAATATTATGGCTGCAAAAGCAGTAGCAGAAGCAGTCAGAACAACCCTCGGCCCCAAGGGTATGGACAAGATGCTCGTAGATTCCATGGGAGATGTTGTAATTACCAATGACGGAGCAACAATCCTTAAGGAAATGGACATCGAGCACCCAGGCGCAAAGATGATTGTAGAAGTAGCCAAAACCCAGGATGCCGAAGTAGGAGACGGAACAACTACTGCAGCAGTGCTTGCAGGAGAATTCCTGACAAAAGCTGAAGACCTGCTTGAAAGCGGAGTCCACCCAACTGTAATTGCAAGCGGATACAGGCTTGCCGCAGACCAGACTACAAAGATTCTGGATACGATTACTATCAGCTCATCTCCTGAAGATATCGAGACTCTTGAAAAACTTGCAGCAACAGCTATTACAGGTAAGGGAGCCGAAGCTCAGAAAAATCACCTTTCCGCGCTTGCTGTTAAAGCGGTTAAGTCCGTTGTCGAAAAAGACGAAAATGGAAAAATTACCGTAGATATTGAGGACATCAAGATCGAAAAGAGGCCAGGCGGCAGCATTGCAGACTCCGAGATCGTTGAAGGCGTAATCATTGATAAAGAAAGAGTCCACGTCTCTATGCCTGAGGTAGTTGAAAACGCAAAAGTCCTTCTCTTAAGCGTTCCAATCGAGCTTAAGAAGACTGAAACCAAAGCCGAAATAAAGATTACCACTCCTGACCAGATGCAGCTCTTCTTAGACCAGGAAGAAGCAATGCTTAAGGAAATTGTTGACAAGGTAATTAGAACAGGCGCAAATGTTGTAATTTGCCAGAAAGGCATTGATGACCTCGCTCAGTATTACATGACAAAGGCAGGCATATTTGGCATGCGCAGAGTCAAAAAGAGCGACATGGATAAGCTCTCAAGGGCAACAGGTGGAAGAATAATCACCAGCCTCGATGAAATCGAAGAATCCGATCTCGGCTATGCAGGCCGTGTTGAAGAAAAGGATGTTACAGGCTCCAGAATGACCTTTGTGACAGGCTGCAAGGAAAGCAAGACTACCTCAATTCTGCTTCGCGGCGGTACCGAGCACGTAGTTGAAGGAATTGAAAGAGCTCTTGAAGACGCCCTCAGAGTGGTTGGCGTTGCCCTTGAAGACCAGAAAATCGTTGTAGGCGGCGGCTCACCTGAGATTGAACTCTCGCTCAGGCTTAAGGAATATGCAGCAACTCTTAAAGGCAGGGAACAGCTTGCAGTAACAAAGTTTGCAGAATCTCTTGAGATAATCCCGCACACTCTCGCAGAAAACGCAGGGCTTGACCCAATAGACATGCTTGTGGAAATGCGTTCCCAGCACGAGAAGGGTAACAAGAAGGCAGGCCTTAACGTTTACACCGGCAAGATAGAGGATATGTATGAAAACAACGTCCTCGAGCCTCTCAGAATCAAGACACAGGCAATCAATGCAGCTACAGAAGCCGCAATCATGATTCTCAGAATCGATGATGTAATCGCTTCGTCAAGTGTTTCAAGAGCAGGCCCAGGACCAGGTGCTGGCGGAGAAATGCCAGACGAACTCTAAAATTCACAAAAATAAATTATAACAGAAATCACAGTTCCCGGAAATATAATTAATTTGGAATCAAAGTAATGGACTCTAAATTTATTAAATTCTAAATTTTCCGGAAACTTCTCTTTCTATTTTTCTAATTCTCAAAATTATTAGCTTAAAATTCTTAGTTTTAAAATCTGTTCTTAATCTTACTTAAAAACTCCTTAAAAAGTCATTTTTCGAATTTCAATTCCGAAATTAGATTTTTTAAGATAGAATTTAGAATTCTAGTTTTAGAAGAATAATTGTGAGAATTCTATTCCGAATTTTAATTTCCAATCCATATTTACTCAGAAAATAAAGAAAAAAGCCGTTTTTAGTTTAAATTCGTTGTTTCTAAAAAATCGCTTATAATTTGTTTATTTTCTGCTGATTTCCACTTTTATCTTGCTTCGAAGCAAGAGATCTCTCTCGCATCAACCCTTACTGGTTTCCCAACTTCGTTTGAAACCACGCTTTTGATCCTTGCCATGCATTTGCATTCAAGCTGAATTCGGGCCGATATTGCTTCTCGCTCTTCGACATAGAAATCATTTGAGCTGACAAAAGAATGCATAGAGACCTGCTTCAGGACGATTTTTGCTATAAGGGCTGAAGTCCCATCATTAAGGTCCTCCAGGCTTGTAGAGGTCAAGAGCACGTTATCTCCTGCATTTAGTTCAAGCACCCCTAAAAAGTTTTGAGGGTTCCTTACTTCAAGGGACCTCAGATGGCTTTTCTTAAGAGTCTCTATTACGGATTCAGAAATTCCTGTTAATGCGATGTATTCCATGGAATCACCCGTACATTGGGAATTCCTTCTTTACTTCTCCTTTCTGCTCGGTAGTCTGAACATCTTCAGCAAGCCTCTGGAGCTCAACTTCTATGCGTTCAGCCTGTTCTATGAGCCTGTCAGTACTGATTGAAAATCCATAAAGCTCGTTTAAGACTCCAATTACGGCTGAAGCAGCTCTGGGATCAGGGTTCTGGGTTTTTGTAGCCCCAAGCAAGCTGATTGCAGGAATTTCACGTAATAAACATTCAGCCATTACACTACCTGAGATCCCCGAAATTGTTCCCATCTGGAAGATCTCTACTTTTTCCTTGATTTTATCCAGCATTTCTGTAGTAGTGGCTGCTCCGAAGACCTTGTGGCCTATATCCATAATTGCAATTCCTGCAATTGAGACAATCTCTCTTACACCAATAGATTCAGCCCAATCAACCAGGGCGTTACTAACATCATAGGAGACCGAGTGACTGATAGGAATATCGGAAATTACAATAATCAGGTTGTGTTCTACATTTTCATAGATCCTTACAGGCATATTTATAAGCCCTTCATAAAGCACTGCAATAGAAGGGAAATACCTGGATTCAATAGACCCGATGTACTCCATTTTCAATTCTTCAATCATATGCTGACTTGCAATATTCCCCACAAGCCCTATCCCAGGAAAACCTTCAATCAAAATAGGATTTTTTGACTGTACAGGTTTAGTAATAATCTTTACATCATTATTGTCGAAATCTGTATTTGACAAATAACCACCTCGGTAATACAACCCCATTATTATATCTGAACTAATCCTAGATAAACAAGTTTCTCAGCACCCCGAGCTTGCAGGACTTTATTCCTTATTTTTACACTCCGGAATGCTCTATATGATGTATTTTATATTCACCTTTTCAAATACACCAATAAAAAATACACAATGAGCTCGAGTTTGCGGATACCATAGCCCTCTTTTTCATTAAAAGAGAATCTTTTTAATATATATTCTTTCTCCTGACAACGAAAAGTAATTCAGATTAAGTATATTAAATAATAAATATAATGCGAGTTTTACTCGAAAAAGCTGCTCATCAGAGAATTAATTTCAAAATAGGGTTTTTTTGGAGGAAAAATATAATAAAGAAAAAAACTGGACTAAAGAAACTCGTAAAAAGATATAAAATCTGGACAGAAAACAAAACAGAGAACAAATTTAAAAAAATCGTAAAAGACTCGGATACAAAAAAGCGAAACAACTTAGCCTAAAAGAAAGCCAGGATAAAGTAACATTAAGTAAAGAAATTCAGCAAAAGATTATTCAAAGCATTAAGTTCAGGAGGAGAAGATCATGGAAAAATCTATTATTTACTTTGAGAAGGCAGGAGAAGAAAATACGCAGGCAGTCGTTGAAGCTGCTGCAAAGAGAGCAAAAGAACTCCAGATATCTCATATTGTAGTGGCCAGCACAAGTGGCAAAACTGCCTTAAAAATGGCAGAAGCAGTAAAAGGGAGCGGCATAAAAGTCATTGGAATAAGCCACCAGTACGGGCAAAAAGAGAAAGGCCAGTGGGAAGTTGAAGCAGAGTATAAAAAGAAGCTTGAAGAGATAGGGGCAATAATTACTACCCAATCCCATATGTTTTCCGGAGTCGAGCGTTCGATAACAAAAAAGTTTGGGGGCTATTCAAGAGTAGAAGTAATTTCCGACACTCTCAGGGCTTTGTTTGGAAAAGGTTTCAAAGTGGCAATTGAAGTTGCAATCATGGCAGCCGATTCCGGCCATATTCCTGTTTCCGACGATACTGAAATTATAGCAATAGGAGGAACAAGATGGGGCGCAGACGTAGCCCTAGTCTTCAGGCCGGCCCATAGTGGAGATTTTTTCTCGCTTCAGGTCAGGGAAATTATTGCAATGCCGCGCGCAAAAGAGGATTAAGATAGGAATCGAAAAGAAGAAAAAAGCAGGATTTAACCTGAATATCAAACTGGTTACTTTATTTGCGGAAATCCAATGCCCCAAAGCTAAATATATCTGAGAGGCATCTATAACGCCGGCATGTCAGCAAAATTTGAAATTTTCGATAAGGACGCAGGTGGAAGGATTGGCAGGCTCAAAACTCCCCACGGGATTATTGAGACCCCCACCGTAATGCCTGTAATAAATCCCAATATCCAGCTTATTTCCCCGAAGGAGATGCGGAGTTTCGGGGCAGAGATTCTGATTACAAATTCCTATATTATCTACCGCAAAGAAGAACTAAGGAGTGTTGCCCTTGAAAAGGGACTCCACGGACTCCTGGATTTTGACGGACCTATTATGACTGATTCGGGTTCTTTCCAGCTCTCAGTTTATGGATCGGTAGAAGTTACCAATGAAGAAATTCTCGGATTCCAGCAGAAAATAGGAAGCGACATTATTGTCCCTCTGGACATCCCAACTCCTCCTGATGTTCACTACAAAAGGGCCGAAGAGGAACTTGCAATTACAGCCGAACGCCTGGAAGCTGCCCGTAAATTCATCCGGGGGGAACAGCTACTCGCAGGCCCTGTCCAGGGTTCAACTTATCCGGAGTTAAGGGAAAAAGCAGCTTCCCATTTAAGAGCCCTGAATTTTGATGTTTATCCCCTGGGCGCAGTTGTTCCGCTTATGGAAGCTTACAGGTATGCTGAGCTTGTTGATGTAATCGCAGCTTCTAAAAAAGGACTTTCTCCAGCCGCACCTGTACATCTTTTTGGAGCAGGCCATCCAATGATGTTTGCCCTTGCAGTGGCTCTTGGCTGTGACCTTTTTGATTCTGCAGCTTATGCCCTTTATGCTAAAGACGGGCGCTATATTACTGCAAACGGGACCTATCATCTGGAAAAGTTAAATTACCTGCCCTGTTCCTGTCCTATCTGCTCAAATTATACTGCTGAAGCCCTAAAAAAAGCAAGTAATAAGGAAGAACTTCTTGGACGGCATAACCTCTATGCAACTTTTGCTGAAATTCGGCTGATCAAGCAGAGTATAAAGGACGGAAACCTGCTTGAACTTGTAGAGCAGCGCTGCCGTGCCCATCCAAAATTGCTTGACGGGCTTAAAAGGCTTTACTCACATTCAGCCTGGCTTGAAGAATTTGATCCGGCCACAAAAGGGACCTATTTCTACTGTGGGCCAGAATCAGCTCTGAGACCCGAAGTCTTACGTTTTGCAAAAAGACTTGAAAGGTTTAGCCTGGAAGGCTCAGTCATTATTCGCACAGGCCAGTTAAAGGGAGAAAAAGCTTACGATCAGATCCTCAGTTTTAAAGCACCTTTTGGGGCATTTCCTGTTGAAATGGAAGAGGTCTATCCTTTCAATGCTGAAGTTCCGAAATGTCCGGATTACGAAGCCCTTACTACAGCTCTTTCAAATACACTTGAACTCATAGTTTTAAACCCAAAAGCTGAGTTTACTTTTGTCTATGAAAAAGAATTCGATCACCCCTTAATTGAAGAAATCGGAAAAAAAGCAAAGCTAATATTCAGGGAAAACTGGAAACAGGAATGACTTATAAAGAAAAGAAGTTACAGGAGAAGTCTTGTCAAAAGACAATCTCGTTAGAAAGATAAATTTCCAGATTTCTCAAAACTACTTTTTTAGAAGATAAAAAGAAGAAATAAAAAGAAAAACTTTTTGAGATGCAAATCATTATAGGCGTACTAAGTGACAACAATTTAAGTCTAATAATTATGAAATATAAAATTGCTGAGAAAAAAATTCAGCATAATTGGAAATTAAAGGATTAAACTTAATATAATTACAAAGTAAAGGTGAACCCATTGTCCCTCACAGCAAGAATCGGGGAGCTTAGCCCTTATCTCAGGCTGCTCAGGCCCGAACTTTACTATATGGACCTTACCCTGCCAGCCTCAAGCGCAATCCTGGCTTCTTACCTGGCTACTGGAGGACTGCCTGAGCTTCTTCCTTTCCTGATTGCCGTAATAGGCGGCTTTGCAGCAATTACCAGTTCTTATGTTTTTAACGATTGCTGTGATATTGATATTGATAAAATAAATGTGCCTGGAAGACCTCTTCCTTCTTCAAGAGTTTCAAGGATGTCCGCACTTGGCTATGCTGTGCTTTTGCTATTAATTGCGGCGGTTGCAGCTATATATCTTAACCCTGAATCCCTTCTGATACTTATTATTGCAGCCGGAACAATTACTGTCTATTCGATCTTTGCAAAAAGAAGCACCTTCCTCAGTTTTTTGCCGGTTGGAATCTCGTATGGGCTTGTCCCTATAGGAATCTGGTTAGCTTTTGATCCTGCCGGATTGCTAAAAGGAGGAGACACTGTAATCCTTCCTTTGCCTGCTATCTGTTTTGGGCTCATGATGTGTGTCAGTGACTGGGCTTTTACGCTTGGGGGAGTTGCCAGGGATGTGGAAGGAGACAGGCTCAAAGGAGCCCCTACAATGCCTGTGACCTTTGGAATTCCCTTTACCGCTAAATTCGTAACTTTCTGGTGGATTGTTGGAGTTATTGCTTCGGTTATTATAGGCTGGTCTGCCCAGCTCGGGCCTATATATTTTGCGGGCGCGCTTGCTTCAGGGCTCTGGATGCTTACACAGTGTTTAGATTTTATAAAGCACCCAACTCCAGAAAGAGGAGGAGCACTCTTTCTTAACGGCTCAAATTACAGGGCAATTATGTTTGGGTCAATGATTCTTGATGTCATACTCTGTATTTACGTTGGAGCTTACACCTCCATTCTCTGGTAAAAAAGGTAGAAAAAATGAATGAATACACAGGGGCTCAGAAGGCTGCAGGTCGTACAGGACATCATGAACGGAATACTTCTACTGCAGATATTATTGTAATAGGAGCGTCTCCTGCAGGCCTGATGGCAGCCAGGAATGCCAGTGAAAAAGGGGCATCTGTTCTTTTGCTGGAAAGAAAAGAAGAGATTGGGAATCCTCCTCATCCTGCAAATTCTTTTTTTAAAGGAATGTTTGATAAATGCGGGGAAAAAGCGGGCCCTTCTTATGTTTTGCATTATCTGAAAGGCATGAAGATTATTTCTCCTTCAGGAAGGATAATTGAGATTGAGACCCCAGGCTACGCAATTGATAAGACGAAATTCGATAAATTCTATGCAGAAAAAGCAAGAAAAGCAGGAGTAGAACTCAGAACAGGGGCCGACGTCTACAAGATCGAAAAGGGAGGAGAAATTTTTACCATTTACACTTCTTCCGGTATTTTCAGGGCAAAGCTAATTGTTATTTCCGATGGCATAAATTCAAAAATAGCATCTTTCATGGGCTTGAAAACCATGAAATACCCCGAAGACATCGCCTGGGGAATTGAACTTGAAGTAAAGGCTCCAGATCTTGGGAAGCCGGATATGTTTGAGTATTATGTGGGAAACCATGCTCCCGGGTGGAAGACGACATACTCCCCAAGAGGAGGCGATAATGCCGCGATCGGAGTTTATGTTCGCAGGTGCGGAAGAGATGTTCGGCCTTACCTCAATGCCTGGGTGGAAAACTTCAAAAAAATAAAAGGCCTCAAAAAACTCGAAGTCGTAAGGGAACTTTCTGGAGGAGACCCCATAGTAACTATTCCGAATGAGTACATAGCCGATGGAGTTATGGTTGTCGGGGGAGCAGCAGGCCAATCAGGGATAGGTTATGCAATGCGAGCAGGCCAGATTTGCGGAGATGTTGCTGCAAATGCTCTAAAAAAAGGAGATGTCTCAAAAAAATCCCTTTCAGAGTACCAAAGAATCTGGGAGAAAGAATTCAGGATAGAACATTACATAGGCCGTATGGGGCTTGAGACTCTCAGGAAAATGGCAGATAAAGAAATTGATGAGATGGCAGCAGTTTTTGAGAAGGAAGACCTCTCATTCATCCACGGCAGTTCCCTTGAACAGGCAATGCAGGTCTTTACCTTTATTTTGAAGAAAAAGCCTTCTGCATTGTTGAATTATAGGGCATTCCTTAGAAATAAATAATTTTTAGAAATAATTCATAAGGGGAGCGTCCTCAGAAATATAAGATTAATATTTAAAATAATAATAATAATAATAATAATAATGATAGCAATAATAAAAGGAAAACAAAAAGTGAGCTAACAATAAAGTTAAAAAAATCAGGAAAAAAACCGCTAATAAATTAAAGCTCTTCTGAAAGAATTTAAAAAGCAGGCTTAAAAAGAAAAATACAATAAGATTGGGATTAATTAAATGCAGGAAAAAAATATGCAGTACGACTTTTACAAAAGCCCGTTTCTTAGAGTTTATACAGAAATCGAAGATGGATACATGAGAATGAAAACCAGTGGTGCTGGTTCTATTCTTATGAGGAGAAATCTTGTGAAAAACCTTTCGCTTTTTGAAGGGGAAAAACCTGCAAAAGTTGAACCAGAAAGGCTGATTTGTTCGACCTGGATGCCTCCGGTTCCAAGCTCAGGTTTTGACAGGCTGGTTAAAAGCCAGCTCTTTTCTATTGTTGGCAAAATGATTCCTGACCAGGTCACTATCTCCATAACGGAAGAATGCCCAAATAACTGTATTCACTGTGCCCTGCCTGACACGAAAAGAAAAGCAAAACTCTTCCCTGAAACCGTGAAATCAATAATCGACCAGATTCTTGAAATGGGCACTACGTATGTGATTTTTGACGGAGGAGAACCTTTAACTTATGTGGGTTTAGAAGAGCTTATCCAGTACGTGGATCCCTCCAAAGCCATTACAGGGATGTTTACTTCAGGTGTGGGCTTGAGTGAAGACAGAGCAGCCAGCCTGAAAGTAGCAGGGCTTTATTCTTTAACAGTCAGTTTCGATAGTGCGTATGAAGACCAGCATGATTATATAAGAGGAAGAAAAGGGGTTTTCAAAAGCGCAGTTGAGGCGGTAAAAAATGGGCTAAAAGCAGGGTTATTTGTAAATATATATGTCGTACTTTCAAGGGATAACATAAACGAACTTGAGGAAATATATAAGCTCGCCACAGAGCTTGGAGTCCATGAACTTTCTTTTTATGAGATAGTCCCGACTGGCAGATGGATGGAACATGCTTCGGAAATTATGACTCCAAAGGATATGCGGAAATTTGACAATTTTGTAGCAAGGGCAAAGGAAAAAGAAGGCCCCAGAGTTTTTCCCATTCCTTTGATTATGAAGACTACAGGCTGTATGGCAGGCAGAAAATGGCTGCATATCACCCCTGAAGGAAATATTCTGCCATGCGCATGTATCCCGATCCCGTACGGGAATGTTCATAGGGATAAAATAAATCAAGCCTGGAAAAAAATCAGGCAGGATCCTGCATATAATGCGAAATGCTGCCTCATGAGAAATCCAGAATTCAGGGAAAAATACCTGAAAATTTCAGAATAAACTCAGGCAATTTTTCTGATGTTTCTGATAGTG